>NZ_JBHVWF010000117.1:0-27847 GCF_042882365.1 Streptomyces sp. NPDC058221
TCCCCACCCCTTGCATCACTCGCGCCTGCACACCGGCTCGATGACCGTTGCAGACGCACGGCGGCCGGGTCCGGGGGCGTGCAGGGGAGTCCCCGCAGGACGACGAACAGATACCCGGGTTTCATCGCGTACCCGCCGCACGTTCGTCGTTTGAGGAGACGCCCCGGAGGGACCCCGGACCCCCACCCACCGACACACCGCGCACCCCGCGGGGAAACCCGCACAAACCCAGCCCGTCCGGCGATTGAGGACGGAACCCCCCGCCCCGGACTCGGGCAACCCACCGTCACCCGATGTCCGGCGGATCCACCCGGATCCGCACCGCACCACCACCCCCACCGCCCCGCGACATCCGCGCCGCCTGCGCCCCCTTCAGCGCGGCCGCCAGAGCCGCCCCGCTTCCCGGGCGCACCCGGACCAGCGCCCGCTCCCATGTCTCGCCCGGTGGTGCGTCGAACGGTCTGCGGGGCCGTCCCGGCTCACTGCCGGGAACCGGCACCGGACCAAGCACCTCCGCGTCCGGGGGCAGCTCCGCCGCGGCCAGAAAAGCCGCGAGTGCCTGCGGCTCCCCCGTCACCGACGCCATCCGGGACACCGGAGGGAAGCCCAGCTCGGCCCGCTCCGCGAGCTCACGCCGCGCGTGCCCGACCGGATCCCACCGCACCAGCGCCTGCACGGGCCGCAGCGTCGGCTCGGCGACGATCACCACCGTGCCGCCCTCCGGCTGCCCCCGTACCAGCGCGGCGGCAGCCGTCCATCGGCGCAGCGCCTCCTCCCCGGCCCGCAGGTCCGGGCGGCCGACCATCGCCCAGCCGTCGAGCAGCAGCGCCGCCGCGTACCCGCCCTCGGCAACCGGCTCGGCACCAGGCGTGCTGACGACGAGCGCGGGCTGGTCCGGCACCGAGTCCAGCACGTGGTCGCGCCCGGACGTCCGCACCGGCACGGCGGGGAAGGCCCGGCCGAGCTCCTCCGCGGTCCGGCGGGCCCCGACGATCTGCGCACGCAGCCGGCGGGCTCCACAGGCGACGCAGTGCCAGGACGTCTCGGCCCGCCCGCACCAGGCGCAGTTCAGGTCCTGCTGGTCGGGCGCCTCCAGCGGCCCCGCGCAGTGCCGGCACCGCGCGGGCTCCCGGCAGCGCTCGCAGGCCAGCCGGGGGGCGTAACCACGACGGGGCACCTGCACCAGCACCGGGCCGCTGCGCAGTCCGTCCCGGACGGTCTGCCAGGCAAGGCTCGGCAGCCTGGCGGCCCGCGCGGCACCGTCCCGCGCCAGCTCGCCGTCGCCGACGGTACGCACCAGAGGCGCCGCGATCCGTGTCTGTTCCCGGTCGGCGCGCAGCGGCAGCGCCCAGCCGTTCTCCACCAGCTGAGCGGCCTCCACGGTGCAGTTCGTACCGCCGAGGAGGAAGGCGCATCGGCTGTGCGCGGCCCGCAGTTCGAGGACCTCACGGACGTGCGGGAAGGGGGCGTTGTCATCGCTGTGGCTGGAGTCCCCGTCGTCCCAGATCACCACCAGGCCGAGGCCGGCGACCGGGGCGAACATCGCGGCCCGGGTCCCCACCACGGCCCGGACGGATCCGCGCCGCACGGCGAGCCATTCCCGGTAGCGCCTCTCGGGCCCGGAGCCGGCCGTCAGCAGGGCGTGGCGGCCCTCTCCGAGAACGGCGGTGAGCGCGGTGTCGACCCGTCCCGCGGTCCGCCCGTCGGGGACGACGACCAGCGCGCCCCGGCCCGACGCAAGGGTCGCGGCGACGGCGCCGGCGATCTCCTGCGGCCAGTGCGGACCCGGCAGCGCGGTCCACACAGCCCGGGGCGCACCGCCCCCGGCCAGCGCGTCGAGGAACGCAGGCCCCTGCGCGTACCGCGCCCAGGTACCGGGAGGGGGCGCCACCGGCGGCGGCATCGGTTCGGGGGACGGCTTGGACTCGGCCCGGGCGTTCCTCGGCGGCACGGCGAGCTGCAGGACGTCCGCGAGGCTGCCCGCGTACCGGTCGGCGACGGCCCGGGCGAGGCCGAGCAGCTCCGGCCCGAGCACCGGTTCGGGTGACACGACGGAGGCGAGCGCGGCCAGTGCGCCGCTGTAGTCGGACTCGGCCAGCCGCTCGACCAGGAATCCGTCGATGAGACCGCCGCCCTCCCGCCGCCCGCCCCGGACGTTGCGCCCCCCGGCGCCGAAGCGCACCCGCACCCGCACCCCGGGCTGTGCGTCGGCGTCCAGCTCCTCCGGGACCGCGTAGTCGAAGTACTGGTCGAGATGGAGTGCGCCCTTGTTCACCAGGACGCGGGCGACGGGCAGCTCCTTGGCGAGCGTGGCGCCGCGCCAGGTCCTTGGTTTGGCGCGCGGCACCTTCGCCCGGCGCACCGTCTCCCGGATCAGCGCAAGCTGCTCCGGCACACCGGCGTCGGGCTCCTCGGACCGCTCGTTGTCGCTGCTCACAGCCAAATTCCTACCAGACGCCACTGACATACAGGCCGGCGCCGGACACTGCCGCAACGCCGGAGCCCGGACACCGATGAGGCGTCCGGGCTCCGGCGAAAGGCGCCCCAGGGGCGTCGGCTGGCCTACAGGCCCGCGGCCTTGCGCAGTGCGGCGACCCGGTCCGTGCGCTCCCACGTGAAGTCGGGAAGCTCGCGGCCGAAGTGACCGTACGCCGCGGTCTGCGCGTAGATCGGGCGGAGCAGGTCGAGGTCGCGGATGATCGCGGCCGGGCGGAGGTCGAAGACCTCGCCGATGGCCTGCTCGATCTTCTCGGTCTCGATCGCGGCGGTGCCGAAGGTCTCGACGAAGAGCCCCACCGGCTCGGCCTTGCCGATCGCGTAGGCGACCTGTACCTCGCAACGGGCCGCGAGGCCGGCCGCGACGACGTTCTTGGCGACCCAGCGCATCGCGTACGCGGCCGAGCGGTCCACCTTCGACGGGTCCTTGCCGGAGAAGGCGCCGCCGCCGTGGCGGGCCATCCCGCCGTAGGTGTCGATGATGATCTTGCGGCCGGTGAGACCGGCGTCGCCCATCGGGCCGCCGATCTCGAAGCGTCCGGTCGGGTTGACCAGCAGGCGGTAGCCCTCGGTGTCGAGCTTGATGCCGTCCTCGATGAGCTGGTTCAGGACGTGCTCGACGACGAACTCGCGGATGTCGGGTGCGAGGAGCGAGTCGAGGTCGATGTCGCTGGCGTGCTGCGAGGAGACGACGACCGTGTCGAGGCGGACCGCCTTGTCGCCGTCGTACTCGATGGTGACCTGGGTCTTGCCGTCGGGGCGCAGGTAGGGGATGGTCCCGTTCTTGCGGACCTCGGAGAGGCGGCGGGACAGCCGGTGCGCCAGGTGGATCGGCAGCGGCATCAGCTCGGGCGTCTCGTCGCAGGCGTACCCGAACATCAGGCCCTGGTCGCCGGCGCCCTGCTTGTCGAGTTCGTCCTCGTCGCCCTCGACCCGCTTCTCGTAGGCGGTGTCGACGCCCTGCGCGATGTCGGGCGACTGCGCGCCGATGGACACCGAGACGCCACAGGAGGCGCCGTCGAAGCCCTTCTTGGAGGAGTCGTAGCCGATCTCCAGGATCTTGTCGCGCACCAGCTGTGCGATCGGGGCGTAGGCCTTGGTCGTGACCTCACCCGCAACGTGCACCTGACCTGTGGTGATCAAGGTCTCGACGGCGACACGCGACGTCGGGTCCTCGGTGAGGAGTGCATCGAGAATGGTGTCGCTGATCTGGTCAGCGATCTTGTCGGGGTGACCCTCGGTAACGGACTCCGAGGTGAAGAGACGGCGGGACACATCGCTCCCTGGGGTTGCAGCGGCTGCTGGCTGATCATTGGGCGGACCGGCCCGGGAGCTGCGCCCGGTACGGTCCTGGACCAGTTTATCGGTCGGCTCCGGCTGTCGGACAACATGTCTCGCCCTTTGGGAGTTCTGTGACATGCGGCACGGGCGCCAGAAGGTCCCGGGCGGCCTCCGGCGGAGCCGTCGAGCCCCGTGTTCCCCGGGGACAGGACCGCCGGAACGACGACACGAGAAATTCACGCAAGACGTGGCGACACGAGATCCCAGACCGTGTCGGCGAGCGCTTCCTTGGGTCCGTAGGGCACCGGGGTCTCACCGCCGTCGGCCGCGAGCACCACCGCTTCGTTCTCCTCGGAGCCGAAGGTCCTGCGCTCCCCCACCTCGTTGACCACCAGCAGGTCGCAGCCCTTGCGGCGGAGCTTCTCGCGGCCGTTGGCCAGGACGTTGTCGGTCTCGGCGGCGAATCCGACCACGATCTGTCCCGGCCGGGCGCGTCGCGTGGCGACCTCGGCGAGGATGTCCGGGTTGCGGACGAGCGCGATCGGCGCGGGCTCCTGTCCGTCCTTCTTCTTGATCTTCCCCGTGGCGTACTCGGCCGGGCGGAAGTCGGCGACGGCTGCCGCCATCACCACGACGTCGGCGTCCGCCGCCGCCTTCAGCACGGCCTCGCGCAGCTGCATCGCGGTTCCGGCCCGGACGACGTCGGCGCCGGAGGGATCGGGCAGGCCGGTGTTGGCCTCGACCAGCGTGACCCGCGCGCCGCGGGCGACCGCGGTGCGGGCGAGCGCGTATCCCTGCTTCCCGGACGAGCGGTTGCCCAGGAAGCGGACCGGGTCGAGCGGCTCCCGGGTGCCGCCCGCGCTGATCACGACGTGGCGGCCCGCCAGGTCGGGGGCGACGGGACCGCGCGCCAGCACCCGGCGGCAGACCTCGAAGATCTCCCCCGGATCCGGCAGCCTGCCCTTGCCGGTGTCGACGCCGGTGAGCCGGCCGACGGCGGGCTCGATGACGACGGCGCCCCGGCGGCGCAGCGTGGCGACGTTCTCCCGGGTGGCCGGGTGCTCCCACATCTCGGTGTGCATGGCGGGCGCGAAGACGACCGGACAGCGGGCGGTGAGCAGCGTGTTGGTGAGCAGGTCGTCGGCGAGCCCGTGGGCCGCCCTGGCCAGCATGTCGGCGGTGGCGGGGGCGACGACGACGAGGTCGGCGTGCTGCCCGATGCGTACGTGCGGGACCTCGTGGACGTCGTTCCAGACCTCGGTCGAAACCGGGTGCCCGGAGAGCGCCGACCAGGTGGCCGCGCCCACGAAGTGGAGCGACGCCTCGGCCGGCACGACCCGTACGTCATGGCCGGACTCGGTCAGCCGCCGCAGCAGCTCGCACGCCTTGTACGCGGCGATGCCCCCGCTGACGCCCAGAACGACCTTCGGCTTCTCCACTGCGTCTCCCCGCACTCGGGTACGTACTCGGATACGTACGGCACCCATGCTGCCTCACCGCCGCGGGCGCCGGACTGCCGCCCCGGACACACCTCAGGCCCGGCGGTGTGACCGCCGGGCCTGAGGTGAAGGTGCGTTTCCTGCTTACTGCGCGGGGCCCTCGATGGCCTCGGAGGTGAGCAGGCCCGCGTTGATCTCGCGGAGTGCGATCGAGAGCGGCTTCTCGTGCACGTGGGTGTCGACGAGCGGACCGACGTACTCGAGGAGACCCTCACCGAGCTGCGAGTAGTACGCGTTGATCTGGCGCGCGCGCTTGGCGGCGTAGATCACGAGGCTGTACTTCGAGTCGGTTGCTTCGAGGAGCTCATCAATCGGCGGGTTGATGATGCCCTCGGGCGTGGTGATGGAAGAGGACACGCTCTGCCTTCCGAAGGGGATGAAGATCAAAGAAATCTTTGACAGTCAGGGGCTCTGTGGTGCGGTCCCCCGTGTCGGTGCGCCCGGTTCGTTCAGTCGCTTTCGGCACGGTGGCCGGAAGCCTCCAGCATCAAGGCTAGCAGCTCACGTGCCACGTCCTCGACGGAGGTATTGACAAGTGTCGTATCGAACTCGGATTCGGCAGCCAGTTCGACCCTGGCCGCAACGAGACGGCGCTCGATCACCTCGGGCGCCTCGGTACCGCGGCCGGTGAGCCGGCGGACCAGCTCGTCCCAGCTCGGCGGCGCCAGGAAGACCAGCTGGGCGTCGGCCATCGACTGCCTGACCAGCCGGGCGCCCTGGAGGTCGATCTCCAGCAGCACCGGTTCGCCCGCCTCAAGACGCTCCTGCACGGCGCGGCGCGGCGTGCCGTAGCGGTTGCCGGCGAACTCGGCCCACTCCAGCAGCTCGCCGTTGGCGATCAGCTTGTCGAACTCCTCGTTGTCCACGAAGAAGTAGTGGACGCCGTTGCGTTCGCCGGGGCGGGGCTTGCGGGTCGTCGCCGACACCGAGAGCCATACCTCGGGGTGGACCTTGCGCATATGCGCGACGACCGTGCTCTTGCCGACCCCCGAGGGGCCGGAGAGCACGGTCAGCCGCGGACGTACGTCCGGGGGTACGGGGGACGTCCCCCGGGATGTTGCAGCCATGGAGCGATTATCCAGGTTCTCAGGAGTGCCTGAGAACGTCAGGCGGCGCTGCCGCCGAACTCACGCTCCAGGGATGCGATCTGGTTGGAGCCAAGACCCCGGACCCGGCGGCTCTCGGAGATGCCGAGCCGCTCCATGATCTGCTTGGCACGGACCTTGCCCACGCCGGGCAGCGACTCCAGCAGGGCGGAGACCTTCATCTTGCCGATGACGTCGTTCTCCTGTCCCGACTTGATGACCTCGTGGAGGGAGGCGCCGGAGTGCTTGAGTCGATTCTTGACCTCGGCCCGCTCCCGGCGAGCCGCGGCGGCCTTTTCGAGCGCGGCTGCGCGCTGTTCAGGGGTAAGGGGCGGAAGAGCCACGCCTACGTCACCTCGGATGTCGATCTGTCGGATACGGACCGGTGAGGCAGCGGGATCGCCCCTCACCTGGTGAGCAACGAACAACCTGTGTGCGTTGGCTCTCGACGGAGACTAGCGGCCAGGGCCGCCGGAGTCAGCGAGAACAGACGAAAAGTCCTGGTCAGCCTTTGCCGACCAGGACATTCCTGGCATAACAACCGAGTTTTTTGGTCAGGATTACGTCAACACGCTGTTACGTGGCATGGTCAGCCGTCCGAGACGGCCACGCGGACCTCGTCCGCGAACCGCTCGGCGGCTTCGCGCAGCCCTGCCGCGTCCGGACCGTGGCGCAGCACGCCCCGGCTCACGCTGGGCAGCACATCGCGCACCGCTTCGCCGAAGACGCCCGGCAGATCCGCCGGGGTCGCACCCTGCGCTCCGATGCCCGGCGCGAGCAGCGGTCCGTTGATCGCGAGGTTCACGCCCGCGTCGCCGAGCGTGGCGCCGACCACCGCGCCGACCGAACCGAGCGGGGTGGCCCCCTCGTTCTCGGCGGCCATGTGGTCGAGCATCAGCTGGGCCAGCGAGCGGCCGTCGGCCGCGGTGGCACGCTGTACCTCGGCGCCCTCCGGGTTGGAGGTGAGGGCAAGCACGAAGACGCCCGAGCCGGAGACCGCCGCCGCGTCGAGCGCTGGCCGCAGCGAGCCGAAGCCGAGGTACGGCGAGACGGTGACCGCGTCGGAGAACAGCGGCGAGTCCTTGTCCAGGTACGTCGAGGCGTAGGCGCCCATGGTGGAGCCGATGTCGCCGCGCTTGGCGTCCATCAGGACCAGGGCGCCGGCCGCGCGGGCCTCCTCGACGGCCTTCTCCAGGACGGCGACGCCGCGCGAGCCGAAGCGCTCGAAGAAGGCGGACTGCGGTTTGAGCACGGCGACCCGGTCGGCCAGGGCGTCGACGACCGTACGGGTGAACCGCTCCAGGCCCGCGATGTCGTCGTTCAGTCCCCACGAGGTGAGCAGGGAGCCGTGCGGGTCGATGCCCACGCAGAGCTGCCCACGGGTGTCCATGGCCCGGCGCAGCCGTGCGCCGAAGGGTTCCGGGGTCATTTCACGGCCTTCCTGGTTTCCGCGCCGACGGCGTCGGCGAGGGTGGTGTACGGGGAGGCGGCCAGGCGTGCGGCCAGGCCCTTGTGGATGGCGCGGGCGTAGAACGGGCCCTCGTAGATGAAGGCGCTGTAGCCCTGCACGAGCGTGGCACCGGCGAGGATGCGCTGCCAGGCGTCCTCGGCGTTCTCGATGCCGCCGACGCCCACCAGGGTGATCCGGTCGCCCACGCGTGCGTAGAGGCGGCTCACGACCTCCAGGGAGCGCTCCTTGAGGGGTGCGCCGGACAGTCCGCCGGTCTCCCCCGTCAGGGACGGCGAGGACTGCAGGCCGAGGCTGTCGCGGGCGATGGTGGTGTTCGTGGCGATGATGCCGTCCAGGCCCAGTTCGACCGCGAGGTCGGCCACCGCGTCGATGTCCTCGTCCGCGAGGTCGGGGGCGATCTTGACGAGGAGCGGGACCCGGCGGCCGGTGACGGTGCGGTCGGCGGCCTCGCGCACGGCGGACAGCAGCGGGCGCAGCGACTCGGTGGCCTGGAGGTTGCGCAGGCCGGGTGTGTTCGGCGAGGAGACGTTGACGACGAGGTAGTCGGCGTGGGCGGCGAGCCGCTCGGTGGACTTCACGTAGTCGGCGGCGGCCTCGGCCTCCGGGACGACCTTGGTCTTGCCGATGTTGACGCCGACCGTGGTCCGGAAGACCGGCACCCGACGGGCCAGGCGCTCGGCCACGGCGGCCGAGCCCTCGTTGTTGAAGCCCATGCGGTTGATCAGCGCACGGTCCGCGACGAGGCGGAACAGCCGCTTCTTCGGGTTTCCGGGCTGCGGCTCGCCGGTGACCGTGCCGATCTCGATGTGGTCGAAGCCGAGCATCGACATCCCGTCGATCGCCACGGCGTTCTTGTCGAAGCCCGCGGCGAGGCCGAAGGGGCCGTGCATCCGCAGGCCGAGGGCCTCGGTGCGCAGCTCCTTGTGACGCGGTGCGAGGGCGGCGGCGACGAAGGTGCGCAGGACCGGGATGCGGGCGGCGAGACGGATCCACCGGAAGGCGGCGTAGTGGGCCCGCTCCGGGTCCATGCGCTTGAAGACCAGCTGGAAGAAGAGTTTGTACATCAGGGGTGTCCTCGGCGTTCTCACGAAGAGGGGGACACCGTTTCCGGTGTCCCCCTGGGAGCGGGCTAGTCGCGGGCCGCGGTCAGATGTTCCGCGTGTTCCTGGAGGGAACTGACGCCCACGTCGCCGTGGTTGAGGGCGTCGATGCCCTGGACCGCCGCGGCGAGCGCCTGGACCGTGGTGAGGCACGGCACGGACCGGGCGACGGCCGCGGTGCGGATCTCGTAGCCGTCGAGCCGGCCGCCCGTCCCGTACGGCGTGTTGACGATGAGGTCGACCTCGCCCTCGTGGATCAGCTGCACGATGGTCTTCTCGCCGTTCGGGCCTTCGCCCTCGGACTGCTTGCGCACGACCGTCGCGTTGATGCCGTTGCGCTTGAGCACCTCGGCCGTGCCGGAGGTGGCCATCAGCTCGAAGCCGTGGGCGACCAGCTCGCGGGCCGGGAAGATCATCGAGCGCTTGTCGCGGTTGGCGACCGAGATGAAGGCGCGGCCCGAGGTGGGCAGCGGGCCGTACGCGCCGGCCTGCGACTTGGCGTACGCCGTGCCGAAGACCGAGTCGATGCCCATGACCTCACCGGTGGAGCGCATCTCCGGGCCGAGGACCGTGTCGACGCCGCGGCCGCGGATGTCGCGGAAGCGCGACCACGGCATGACGGCCTCCTTGACGGAGATCGGCGCGTCCAGCGGCAGGGTGCCGCCGTCGCCGTGCTTCGGCAGCAGCCCCTCCTCGCGCAGCTCTGCCACGGTGGCGCCCAGCGAGATGCGGGCTGCGGCCTTGGCGAGCGGGACGGCGGTCGCCTTCGAGGTGAAGGGGACCGTGCGCGAGGCGCGCGGGTTGGCTTCCAGGACGTAGAGGATGTCTCCGGAGAGCGCGAACTGGATGTTGATCAGTCCGCGTACGCCGACGCCCTTGGCGATGCCCTCGGTGGAGGCGCGCAGCCGCTTGATGTCGTAGCCGCCGAGGGTGATCGGGGGCAGAGCGCAGGCGGAGTCCCCGGAGTGGATCCCGGCCTCCTCGATGTGCTCCATGACGCCGCCGAGGTAGAGCTCGGTGCCGTCGTAGAGCGCGTCGACGTCGATCTCGATGGCGTCGTCGAGGAAGCGGTCGACCAGGACCGGCCGGGTGGGGCTGATCTCGGTGGACTCGGAGATGTACGCCTCGAGGCGGGTCTCGTCGTACACGATCTCCATGCCGCGGCCGCCGAGCACGTACGACGGGCGGACGAGGACGGGGTAGCCGATCTCGTCGGCGATGGCCTTGGCCCCGGCGAACGTGGTGGCGGTGCCGTGCTTGGGGGCGGGCAGACCGGCCTCGGCCAGGACCTGGCCGAAGGCGCCACGGTCCTCGGCGGCGTGGATCGCCTCCGGCGGGGTGCCGACGACGGGTACGCCGTTGTCCTTGAGTGCCTGCGCCAGGCCGAGCGGGGTCTGGCCGCCGAGCTGGACGATGACACCCGCGATCGGGCCCGCGAGGGACTCGGCGTGCACGATCTCCAGCACGTCCTCAAGCGTCAGCGGCTCGAAGTACAGACGGTCGGAGGTGTCGTAGTCAGTGGAGACGGTCTCCGGGTTGCAGTTGACCATCACGGTCTCGTAGCCCGCGTCGCTCAGCGCGAAGGAGGCGTGGACACAGGAGTAGTCGAACTCGATGCCCTGGCCGATGCGGTTGGGTCCGGAGCCGAGGATGATCACCGCAGGCTTGGTGCGGGGCGCGACCTCGCTCTCCTCGTCGTAGGAGGAGTAGAAGTACGGCGTCTTCGCGGCGAACTCGGCGGCGCAGGTGTCGACCGTCTTGTAGACCGGGCGGATGCCGAGCGCGTGCCGCACCTCGCGGACGACGTCCTCGCGCAGACCGCGGATCTCGGCGATCTGGACGTCCGAGAAGCCGTGCCGCTTGGCGTCGGCCAGCAGCTCGGGGACGAGCTTGTCGGCGGCGGCCAGCTCGTCGGCGATCTCCTTGATGAGGAAGAGCTGGTCGACGAACCAGGGGTCGATCTTCGTGGACTCGAAGACCTCTTCCTGGGTGGCGCCGGCCCGGATCGCCTGCATGACGGTGTTGATCCGGCCGTCGGTCGGGCGGACCGCCTCGGCCAGCAGCGCCGCCTTGTCGCCGGGCTCGCCGGTGAAGGCGAACTGCGAGCCCTTCTTCTCCAGGGAGCGCAGCGCCTTCTGGAGTGCCTCGGTGAAGTTCCGGCCGATCGCCATGGCCTCGCCCACCGACTTCATGGTGGTGGTGAGGGTGGAGTCGGCGGAGGGGAACTTCTCGAAGGCGAAGCGCGGGGCCTTGACCACGACGTAGTCGAGAGTCGGCTCGAAGGAGGCCGGGGTCTTCTCGGTGATGTCGTTGGGGATCTCGTCGAGCGTGTAGCCGACGGCCAGCTTGGCGGCGATCTTGGCGATCGGGAAGCCGGTGGCCTTCGACGCCAGCGCCGAGGAGCGGGAGACGCGCGGGTTCATCTCGATCACGATGACCCGGCCGTCGACCGGGTCGATGGCGAACTGGATGTTGCAGCCGCCGGTGTCGACGCCGACCTCGCGGATGATCGCGATGCCGATGTCGCGCAGCCGCTGGTACTCGCGGTCGGTGAGCGTCATCGCCGGTGCGACGGTGATGGAGTCACCCGTGTGGACGCCCATCGGGTCGAAGTTCTCGATGGAGCAGACGACCACGACGTTGTCGTTCTTGTCGCGCATCAGCTCCAGCTCGTACTCCTTCCAGCCGAGGATGGACTCCTCCAGGAGCACCTCGGTGGTCGGGGAGAGCGTGAGGCCCTGTCCGGCGATGCGGCGCAGCTCCTCCTCGTCGTGGGCGAAGCCGGAGCCGGCCCCGCCCATGGTGAAGGAGGGGCGGACGACGACGGGGTAGCCGCCGAGCGTGTCGACGCCCTTGATGATGTCGTCCATGGAGTGGCAGATGACCGAGCGGGCGGACTCGCCGTAACCGATCTTCGCCTTGACGGCCGCGACGACGCCCTTGAAGAGGTCGCGGTCCTCGCCCTTGTTGATGGCCTCGACGTTGGCGCCGATGAGCTCGACGCCGCACTTCTCCAGGACACCGTTCTCGTGCATGGAGATCGCGGTATTGAGCGCGGTCTGGCCGCCCAGGGTGGGGAGCAGCGTGTCGGGGCGCTCCTTGGCGATGATCTTCTCGACGAACTCGGGGGTGATCGGCTCGACGTAGGTGGCGTCGGCGATCTCCGGGTCGGTCATGATCGTCGCCGGGTTGGAGTTCACCAGGATGACGCGCAGGCCCTCGGCCTTGAGGACCCGGCAGGCCTGGGTGCCGGAGTAGTCGAACTCGGCGGCCTGCCCGATGACGATCGGGCCGGAGCCGATGACCAGGACGGACTGGATATCGGAGCGCTTAGGCACGCTGGCCCTCCATCAGGGAGACGAAACGGTCGAAGAGGTACGCGGCGTCGTGCGGGCCGGCGGCCGCCTCGGGGTGGTACTGGACGCTGAAGGCCGGCCGGTCGAGGAGCTGGAGGCCCTCGACGACCTGGTCGTTCAGGCAGACGTGGGAGACCTCGGCCCGCCCGTAGGCGGTGTCGGAGACCTTGTCGAGCGGGGCGTCGACGGCGAACCCGTGGTTGTGCGCGGTGACCTCGACCTTGCCGGTCGAACGGTCCTGCACGGGCTGGTTGATACCGCGGTGGCCGTACTTCAGCTTGTACGTGCCGAAGCCGAGGGCGCGGCCCAGGATCTGGTTGCCGAAGCAGATGCCGAAGAGCGGGGTCCCGCGCTCCAGGACGCCCTGCATGACGGAGACCGGGTGGTCGGCGGTGGACGGGTCGCCGGGGCCGTTGGAGAAGAAGACGCCGTCGGGCTTCACCGCGTACACCTCCTCCAGGGTGGCGGTGGCGGGCAGGACGTGCACCTCGATGCCGCGCTCGGCCATCCGGTGCGGGGTCATGCCCTTGATGCCGAGGTCGATCGCCGCGACGGTGAACTTCTTGGTGCCGATCGCCGGGACGACGTAGCTCTCCTTGGTGGCGACCTCCGCGGAGAGGTCGGCACCGTTCATCTCGGGGGCCTGACGCACCCGGGCGAGCAGCGTGCCCTCGTCGGCGATGGTGTTGCCGGAGAAGATGCCGACGCGCATCGCGCCGCGCTCGCGCAGGTGGCGGGTGAGGGCGCGGGTGTCGATGCCGCTGATGCCGACGACGCCCTGGTTCGCGAGCTCCTCGTCGAGGGAGCGCTGCGAGCGCCAGTTGGAGGGCACCCGGGCGGGGTCGCGCACCACGTAGCCGGAGACCCAGATCCGCTTCGACTCGGGGTCCTCGTCGTTCACACCGGTGTTGCCGATGTGCGGGGCGGTCATCACGACCACCTGGCGGTGGTACGAGGGGTCGGTCAGCGTCTCCTGGTAGCCGGTCATGCCGGTGGAGAACACCGCCTCGCCGAAGGTCTCCCCCACAGCCCCGTAGGCGCGGCCGCGGAAGGCGCGGCCGTCCTCCAGGACGAGTACGGCGGGAGCCTTGGCGGCTCCCCGGGTGGAGATCGTCATCGTGCGGTGCCTTCCGTAGTGCTGGTGAGATGAGTGCCGGCGAGGCCGTTGACGGCTTCGACCCAGGCGGCGTGCTCGGCCGAGTGGTCGGAGCGGAATCCGGAGTCGATCAGCTGGTCGCCGAGCGCCCAGGTGATGACCAGGAGTCCGCCCTCGGGCAGGACCTTGCCGGCGAGTGCCTTGTCGGTCCTGGCCTCGCGCAGGTCGGCTGCGGGGACGAAGAAGTCCGTCGCGCCGGGCCGTACGACGTCGAGGCCCTGTTCGGTGAGGGTGAGCTCGACGCGGCTGCGGGTGCCGAGGCCGTGGGCGACGACACGGTCGAGCCACTGCCCGGCCGTCGTCGAGGCGTGGTAGCGCCCGGTCAGGGTGAGCAGCTTCTCGCCGTCGGCGTAGCCGTCCGGTGTGGTCGCGAGATCCGACAGGCCGGACTGGAGGCTGCCGCGCCACTTCCATCCCTGGCGCATCAGCCAGTAGACGAACGCCACGAGGACCATCAGTCCGATCACCCAGCTGATGCGGGCGGACCAGTCGGTCACCTCCGCCGACTTCTGCTCGGCGGCCAGTTGGTACAGCTGGTGGGTGGGGCTGAGTGTTGTCACGCGAGCTTCCCGTCGACGACCGTGGCACGGCCCCGCAGGAAGGTGTGGGTCACTCGGCCCGGCAGCTCACGCCCCTCGTACGGAGTGTTGCGGCTGCGGGAGGCGAAGCCCGCGGGGTCCACCGCTCCACGGTATGCCGGATCGACCAGGGTGAGGTTGGCGGGCTCGCCCTCCGAGACGGGCCGGCCGTGTCCGTCGAGACGGCCGATGGCGGCGGGGCGGAACGACATGCGGTCGGCGACGCCGGCCCAGTCGATCAGTCCGGTGTCCACCATCGTCTGCTGGACGACCGAGAGCGCGGTCTCCAGGCCCACCATGCCCATGGCGGCGGCGGCCCACTCGCAGTCCTTGTCCTCGTGCGGGTGCGGGGCGTGGTCGGTGGCGACGCAGTCGATGGTGCCGTCGGCCAGGGCCTCGCGCAGGGCCAGGACGTCGGCCTCGGTGCGCAGCGGCGGGTTCACCTTGTAGACCGGGTTGTAGGACCGTACGAGCTCGTCGGTGAGGAGCAGGTGGTGCGGGGTGACCTCGGCGGTGACGTTCCAGCCCTTGGACTTGGCCCAGCGGACGATCTCGACGGAGCCGGCGGTCGACAGGTGGCAGATGTGCACCCGGGAGCCGACGTGGGCGGCGAGCAGCACGTCGCGGGCGATGATCGACTCCTCGGCGACCGCGGGCCAGCCGCCGAGGCCGAGCTCGGCCGAGACGATGCCCTCGTTCATCTGGGCGCCCTCGGTGAGGCGGGGCTCCTGGGCGTGCTGGGCGACGACCCCGTCGAACGCCTTCACGTACTCCAGGGCGCGGCGCATGATCACCGCGTCGTCGACGCACTTGCCGTCGTCGGAGAAGACCTTCACTCCAGCGGCCGAATCGTGCATGGCGCCGAGTTCGGCGAGCTGCTTGCCCTCCAGGCCGACGGTGACGGCGCCGATGGGCTGCACGTCGCAGTAGCCGGACTCCTTGCCGAGCCGCCAGACCTGCTCGACGACGCCGGCGGTGTCGGCGACCGGGAAGGTGTTGGCCATGGCGTGGACGGCGGTGAAGCCGCCGACGGCGGCGGCCCTGGTGCCGGTCAGGACGGTCTCGGAGTCCTCGCGGCCGGGCTCGCGCAGATGGGTGTGAAGGTCGACCAGGCCGGGCAGCAGGACCTGGCCGGCCGCCTCGACGACGGTGGCGTCGCCGGCGTCGAGGCCGGTGCCGACCGCGGCGATGGTCTCGCCGTCGATGAGGACGTCCGTCGGCTCGCCGCCGAGGATCTTCGCACCGCGGATAAGGATCTTGCTCATGGTTACTTGTTCTCCTCGGTACGGGCAGGAAGGGCGGGGGCGGCGGGCTGGGAGCCGCCGAGCAGCAGGTAGAGCACGGCCATGCGGATCGAGACGCCGTTGGCGACCTGCTCGACGACCGTGCAGCGGTCGGAGTCGGCGACCTCGGCGGTGATCTCCATGCCGCGGACCATGGGGCCGGGGTGCATGACGATGGCGTGCCCGGGCATCTTCGCCATCCGCTCGCCGTCCAGTCCGTAGCGGCGGGAGTACTCGCGCTCGGTCGGGAAGTACGCGGCGTTCATCCGCTCTCGCTGCACCCGGAGCATCATCACCGCGTCCGAGTCCGGCAGCACCTCGTCGAGGCTGTAGCTGACATCGCACGGCCACTGTTCGACGCCGACCGGGACCAGGGTGGGCGGGGCCACCAGGGTGACGTGGGCGCCGAGGGTGGTCAGCAGGTGGACGTTGGAGCGGGCGACCCGGCTGTGCAGGATGTCGCCGACGATCGTGATCCGCCGGCCTTCCAGGTCCCGGCCGAGGCCGGTGTCGGCCCCGACCAGCCTGCGGCGCATGGTGAAGGCGTCCAGGAGTGCCTGGGTGGGGTGCTCGTGGGTGCCGTCACCGGCGTTGACGACCGCGCCGTCGATCCAGCCGGACGTGGCCAGCCGGTAGGGAGCTCCGGAGGCGCCGTGCCGGATGACGACGGCGTCCGCGCCCATCGCCTCCAGGGTGAGGGCGGTGTCCTTGAGCGATTCGCCCTTGGAGACGGACGAGCCCTTGGCGGAGAAGTTGATGACATCGGCGGACAGCCGCTTGGCGGCCGCCTCGAAGGAGATGCGGGTACGCGTCGAGTCCTCGAAGAAGAGGTTGACGACGGTACGGCCGCGCAGGGTCGGGAGCTTCTTGATCGGCCGGTCCGCGACTCTGGCCATTTCCTCGGCGGTGTCGAGGATCAGGACGGCGTCGTCGCGGGTGAGGTCGGCGGCCGAGATGAGGTGGCGCTTCATCTGGGTGTTCTCCGGTTGCTGGAGGGTTCAGGCGTGCGGGCGTGCGGAAGCCGCCGTACGGCAGGTGGGCCGTACGGAGAAGGCAGCTACTGCTCGACCGCCGGGGCGGCCTGCTCGACCCCGAGCAGCACGGCGTCGCGGCCGTCCTCCTCGGCGAGCTGGACCTTGACCGTCTCCCGCAGCGACGTGGGGAGGTTCTTGCCGACGTAGTCGGCACGGATCGGGAGTTCACGGTGTCCGCGGTCGACGAGGACCGCGAGCTGCACCGCGCGGGGCCGGCCGATGTCGCCGAGCGCGTCGAGCGCGGCGCGGATCGTGCGGCCGGAGAAGAGGACGTCGTCGACGAGGACGACCAGGCGGCCCTCGATGCCCTCGCCGGGGATCTCGGTGCGGGCCAGGGCCCGGGCCGGGTGCATCCGCAGGTCGTCGCGGTACATCGTGATGTCGAGGGAGCCGACCGGCATCTTCCGGCCGGTGATCTCTTCGAGCTTGTCGGCGAGCCTGCGGGCGAGGAAGACGCCGCGGGTCGGGATGCCGAGGAGCACCACGTCGTCGGCGCCCTTGGCGCGTTCGACGATCTCGTGGGCGATACGGGTCAGTACTCGGGCGATGTCGGGAGCCTCGAGAACGGGGCGTGCCGCATTGCCGGTGGCGTCGTGCTGTGCGTCCATAAGAAACGGACCTCCTTCTCCGCCTCACTGGACGGATCTTAAAGGACGTCGAAATTGCGTCATCCACGTTACCAGGGCTTGTGCAGGGCCCTCGTCGCACCCCTGGGAGGTGCCGGTCCGGATCATTCAGCTTGACGCACCCAAGTAACGCTGCGTAACCTCACAGTGAGTTACCAGCCACGCGGCGGAGCCGCGAAATGTTCCAGCGTCCCGGGAGCCTTATGTCCAGCGAATACGCAAAGCAGCTCGGGGCCAAGCTCCGTGCCATCCGCACCCAGCAGGGCCTCTCCCTCCACGGCGTCGAGGAGAAGTCCCAAGGCCGCTGGAAGGCCGTTGTGGTGGGATCGTACGAGCGCGGCGACCGTGCCGTGACCGTGCAGCGCCTCGCCGAGCTGGCCGACTTCTACGGTGTCCCGGTGCAGGAGCTCCTGCCCGGCACCACGCCCGGCGGCGCCGCCGAGCCGCCGCCGAAGCTCGTCCTGGACCTGGAGCGCCTCGCCCACGTCCCGCCGGAGAAGGCCGGACCGCTGCAGCGCTACGCGGCAACGATCCAGAGCCAGCGCGGTGACTACAACGGCAAGGTGCTCTCGATCCGCCAGGACGACCTGCGCACGCTCGCCGTGATCTACGACCAGTCGCCGTCCGTGCTCACGGAACAGCTGATCAGCTGGGGCGTGCTGGACGCGGACGCGCGTCGCGCGGTCGCCCACGACGAGGGCTGAGCAGCCCAGCAGAAACGTACCGCCGGATCGGTGGGGCCCTTTCCCGGACGCCCCGCCGGTCCGGCGCTGCTGTTTTTCCGGAAGTCCGCCCGGAGCGGGAGTACGACGAAGGGCCCGCGGTCTGTCGACCGCGGGCCCTTCGTCGGCTGAGCGCCGCCGGCAGCTACTGCTCCCGGCGAAGGTTCGGCTTGAGCTCCTTGAAACGGGCCAGCAGGCCGTTCACGAAGGACGGGGAGTCGTCGGTGGAGAACTCCTTGGCGATCTGCACCGCCTCGTCGATCACCACCGCGTCCGGGGTCGCGTCCACCCAGATCAGCTCGTACGCGCCGAGCCGCAGGATGTTCCGGTCGACGACCGGCATGCGGTCGATCTCCCAGTCCACGGCATAGGTGACGATGAGGTCGTCGATGCGGTCCGCATACTGCGCGTACCCCTCGACGAGCTCCATCGTGTACTCGGTGACCGGCGGCTGACGGGTGTCGGACCGCGAGTGCCGTACCCAGTCCGCGAGGACCGTCTGCACGGACTCACCGCGCTGGTCGGCCTCGAAAAGGATCTGGAAGGCGCGCTTGCGGGCCGTATTCCGGGCAGCCACGGTTAGCTGTTCACCCGGCCGAGGTAATCGCCCGAGCGGGTGTCGACCTTGATCTTCTCACCGGTCGAGATGAAGAGCGGGACACCGATCTCGTAACCGGTCTCCAGCGTGGCAGGCTTGGTGCCACCGGTGGAACGGTCGCCCTGGACGCCCGGGTCCGTGTGCTGGATGACGAGCTCGACGGCGGCCGGCAGCTCGACGTAGAGCACCTCGCCCTCGTGCTGCGCCACGGAGGCGGTGAAGCCCTCGATCAGGAAGTTGGCGGCGTTGCCGACGGCCTTGCGGTCGACCATCAGCTGATCGTAGGTGTCCATGTCCATGAAGACGAAGTACTCGCCGTCCATGTACGAGAACTGCATGTCGCGCCGGTCAATGGTGGCCGTTTCGACCTTCACGCCGGCGTTGAACGTCTTGTCGACGACCTTGCCGGAGAGCACGTTCTTGAGCTTGGTGCGCACGAAGGCAGGGCCCTTGCCGGGCTTGACGTGCTGGAACTCGACGACGGACCAGAGCTGGCCTCCGTCGAGCTTGAGCACCAGGCCGTTCTTGAGGTCGTTCGTGGAAGCCACGGTTGCGGAATCTCCTGGACTGAAGCTGGTGGAACGACCGAGGATGCGCGCTAGAGCGCGAGCAGCTCCTTGGTCGTAATGGTGAGTAGCTCGGGTCCGCCGTCCGCCTCGGGGCGCACGACGAGCGTGTCATCGATCCGGACCCCGCCCCGGCCCGGGAGGTGGACCCCCGGTTCGACGGTGACCGGCACACAAGCGTCCAGTTTACCCATGGCGGCAGGTGCCAGCTGCGGGTCCTCGTCGATTTCGAGCCCCACCCCGTGCCCGGTCCGGGACGGGAGGCCCTCACCATGGCCCGCGGAGTCCAGGAGATGGCGGGCCGCACGGTCCACGTCGCGGTAGGCGGCACCGGGCACAAGTGCCTCCCGCCCAGCCCTCTGAGCGGCGAAAACCAGGTCGTAGAGCTCGATCTGCCAGTCGGCCGGAGCCGTTCCGATGACGAAGGTGCGGCCGATCTCGCACCGGTAGCCGCGGTAGTTCGCACCGAGGCAGACGGAGAGGAAATCTCCTTCCTCCACCCTGCGGTCCGAGGGCCGGTGGCGGCCGAGGCCGGAGTTGGGCCCGGTGGCGACGGAAGTGGCGAAGGCGGGGCCGTCGGCGCCGTGGTCCACCAGCCGGCGCTCCAGTTCCAGCGCGAGATGCCGTTCGGTGCGGCCCACGAGAATCGATTCGAGGAGTTCACCGAGCGCCTGGTCGGTGATCTCGGCGGCGATCCGCAGACAGCCGATCTCCTCCTCGTCCTTGACGATGCGCAGCTGCTCGACGGTGACCCCCAGGTCGGCCAGCCGGAGCTTCGGGGCGACCGCACCCATGGCCCGGTGCCGGGCAACCGTCAGATCGTGCTCCTCGACGGCGAGGGACTCCGCACCGCGGGAGGTGGCCAGATCCGCGGCGGCGACCACCGGATCGCCGCCGGTGACCGACAGCAGGTCCACCCGGAGCTGTTCGTCGGTGCGTCCGTCGGCCGGATCACCGGTCGGGGGACGCGGGCAGAGCAGAACGTCCTCGTCGGGGCCGAGCAGCAGCACGGCGCCCGGCGGCGCTCCCCCCGCCAGATAGCGGACATTGGCGGGGCGGGAGACCAGGGCGGCCGCGGATCCGACGGCGGCGCACCGGTCGCGGAGCAGCCCGCGGCGGACGGCGTACACCTCTGACATGAATCGAGCGTACGAGCGCCGGAGCGGGACCGCCCGGTCAGCGCACCCGACCGGGGTGCGGTCCGGCAGCCGTCCGGCGCCGGGTCACCAGGCCGGGGGGCTGGCTATGGAGCGGGCGAGTATGTCGTCCAGGACGCGGGCGGTGGTCTCCACGTCATAGGTCGAGTTGTCGATGATCGGCAGCCCGGAGCCGTACCAGCCGGCCATCCGGCCGTGGATCCGGGCGACCTCCTCGTCCGAGAGGCGGCGGTTTCCGCTGCGGGCGGCGTTGCGCTCCAGGACGATCTCCAGGCCCGGCAGCAGGACGACGGGCAGCAGGCCGGGGCCGACATGACGCTTCCAGCCGCCGAGGCCCACCACGGGGCGGTCGGGGAAGACCGCGTCGTCGAGGATGCAGGAGATGCCGTTGGCCAGGAAGTTGCGGGCGGCGAAGCCGCAGGTGCGGCGGGCCAGCCGGTACTGGGCCTCGGACTGGTCGTTCCACCCCGTCTGCGGGTCCGCGAAACCGGAGCAGACCCACTCGCGGACGTCGTCGAGGCTGACGTGCGCGGTGGGGACCCGGCGGCGGCTGGCCCAGAGCTTGGCCACGGTGGTCTTCCCGGCGCCTGCCGGGCCGATCAGGAGCACGGCGAGGGTCGCGGTGCCGGTCCCGGGCTCGGCGGGCGGTGCGGGCAGCGGTACGGGCCCGCCTGGCGGCAGCTGGATGTGCCCGGTGGTCTCCCTGGAGACCGGCGCGGGGGCCTGGTGCGGTGCCGGGCCGCTCCAGCCCTGGCCCGGCCCCTGCTGGGCGGGGGCGGCCGCAGGCGGCGGTACGGGCCGTCCGGTCGGGGGCGGCGGAGCCGGCGGGCCCGACGGGTGCGGCCCGGGGTGGCCCGCCGGTGGCGGGACCGGCGGACCGGGGTTTCCGGGGTGCTGGGACTGGGGCGACCAGCCGACAGGTCCGTTTCCGTGTCCCTGGGGCGGCGGCAGCGGTGCCCCCACTGCGTGCTGCATCCGGTGGCACTCCGTCTCGTACAGGCAACTGGCGCTGGTGGAACGGCAACGGTACCTCCCCGGACACCGCTGGGAGGCCCCCTCCCGGCCGTCACAGAGGGAACGGCCGGGAACGGCGGGGAGTGCCCCGGCGGCCGGGCCGGCCGCCGGTGCGGCGGTCCTTCAGTCCGTCAGCTCGTCCGCGAGGGCCCGCAGGGCGAGCCGGTAGGAGCCGATGCCGAATCCGGCCACGGTTCCGGTGGCGACCGGTGCGACCACGGAGGTGTGGCGGAACTCCTCCCGTGCGTACGGATTCGAGATGTGCACCTCGATCAGCGGAGCGGTGCGCTGGGCGGCCGCGTCCCGCATTCCGTACGAATAGTGCGTGAAGGCACCCGGATTGAGAACGACCGGAATTGAACCGTCCGCGGCCTCGTGGAGCCAGCGGATCAGCTCCCCCTCGTCGTTGGTCTCCCGGACGTCGACCTCGAAGCCGAGCTCGCTGCCGAGGGTGCGGCAGGCCTCGACGAGTCCGGCGTACGAGGTGGCTCCGTAGACGTCGGGCTCGCGGGAGCCGAGCCGGCCGAGGTTCGGCCCGTTGAGCACGAGGACCCGGCGGGTCACGCCGACACCTCCCCGTAGGCGGCGAGCAGCACGGCCGGGTCGGGCCCCTCAAGGACGGTCGGCTTGCCGAGACCGTCCAGGACGATGAAGCGCAGCAGGTCGCCGCGGGACTTCTTGTCGACCTTCATGTTCTCCAGCAGCTTGGGCCACTGGTCGCCGCGGTAGGTGAGCGGCAGTCCGACGGACTCCAGGACGGCGCGGTGCCGGTCGGCGGTCGCGTCGTCGAGCCGTCCGGCCAGGCGGCCCAGTTCGGCGGCGAAGACCATGCCGACGGAGACGGCCGCGCCGTGACGCCACTTGTAGCGCTCGTTCTTCTCGATCGCGTGGGCCAGCGTGTGGCCGTAGTTGAGGATCTCGCGCAGCCCGGACTCCTTGAGGTCGCTGGAGACGACCTCGGCCTTGACCCGGATGGCGCGTTCGATCAGCTCGGCGGTGTGCGGTCCGGCGGGCGTACGCGCGCCCTCGGGGTCCGTCTCGACGAGGTCGAGGATCGCCGGGTCGGCGATGAAGCCGGCCTTGATGATCTCGGCCATGCCGCTGACGTAGTCGTTGACCGGCAGCGAGTCCAGGGCCGCGAGGTCGCAGAGCACTCCGGACGGCGGGTGGAAGGCGCCGACGAGGTTCTTGCCCTCGGCGGTGTTGATGCCGGTCTTGCCGCCGACGGCCGCGTCCACCATGGCGAGCACGGTGGTGGGCACGGCGATCCAGCGCACCCCGCGCAGCCAGGTCGCCGCGACGAACCCGGCGACGTCCGTGGTCGCTCCGCCGCCCACACCGACGATGACGTCGCTGCGGGTGAAGCCGGTCTGGCCGAGCGCCTTCCAGCAGTAGGCCGCGACCTCGACGGTCTTGGCTTCCTCGGCGTTCGGCAGCTGGATGGCGATGGCCTCGTAGCCCTGGTCCGCGAGGTCCTGGCGGACCGCCTCGCCGGTCTCGGCGAGCGCCTCCGGGTGCAGGACCGCGACGCGCTTGACGCGGTCGCCGATGAATGTCGGCAGCTCGCCGAGGAGTTGCCGGCCGACCACCACCTCGTACGGGTCGGTGCCCGCGCTGCCGGCGATCTGGATGCGGGTGGGGGCCTGGTCCGTCATCGTTGCGTGCTCCCGGCCGGACGACGCCGCGTCCGGCAGTTGAATTGCGTCGAGGACCGCCTGGGCGACCTCTTCGGGTGTGCGCTCGTCGGTGGCGACGACCACGCGGGCCACGTCCGTGTAGAGGTGGCGGCGTGCCTCCATGAGTTCGCGCCACTGCCGGCGCGGATTCACGGCGAGCAGCGGGCGCGCGGTGTTGAGCCCGACCCGCTTGACGGCTTCGTCGACGTCCATCGAGAGGTAGACGACGGCATGGCCGGCCAGCAGTGCGCGCGTGGCCTCGTCGAGGACGGCGCCGCCGCCGAGCGAGAGCACCCCCGTGTGCTCGGACACCGCGGCCCGGACGGCCCGGCGCTCCAGCTCGCGGAAGCGCTCCTCACCCTCGTCGTAGAAGATCTCGGCGATCGGCTTCCCCGCGGTGGCGACGACATCCGCGTCGGTGTCCCGGTAGGTGGTGCCGAGCCGTGCGGCGAGCAGTTCACCCACGGTGGACTTGCCGACGCCCATCGGGCCGACGAGGACGATCAGCGGGGCGCTCATCGGATCTGCAGGTGGTCGAGGTACGACTGCACATTGCGGTGTGTCTCGGGGACGCTGTCGCCGCCGAACTTCTCCGCGACCGCGTCGGCGAGCACCAGCGCGACCATCGCCTCGGCGACGATTCCGGCGGCCGGTACGGCACAGACATCGGAGCGCTGATGGTGGGCCTTTGCGGGCTCACCGGTCACCACATCGACGGTGGCCAGTGCGCGCGGCACGGTCGCGATGGGCTTCATCGCGGCCCGCACCCGCAGCAGCTCACCGGTGGTCAGCCCGCCCTCGGTACCGCCGGAGCGGCCGGAGGCCCGCTTGATGCCGTCCTCGGTCACCAGGATCTCGTCGTGCGCCTGGGATCCCGGCACCCGGGCGAGGTCGAAGCCGTCGCCGACCTCGACGCCCTTGATGGCCTGAATGCCCATCAGGGCGGCGGCGAGCCGGGCATCGAGCCTGCGGTCCCAGTGCACGTGCGAACCCAGGCCGACCGGCACTCCGTACGCCAGTACCTCGACCACACCGCCGAGGGTGTCGCCGTCCTTGTGGGCCTGGTCGATCTCGGCGACCATCTGCTTGCTCGCGGTGGCGTCGAGGCAGCGCACCGGGTCGGCGTCGAGCTTCTCGACGTCGGCGGGGACCGGGTAGACCCCGTACGGCGCCTTGGCGGCGGCCAGTTCGACGACGTGGCTGACGATCTCGATGCCGGCCGTCTCCTTGAGGTACGACCGGGCGACGGCCCCGAGAGCGACGCGGGCCGCGGTCTCCCGGGCGCTGGCGCGCTCCAGGATCGGGCGTGCCTCGTCGAAGCCGTACTTCTGCATGCCGGCGAGGTCGGCGTGGCCGGGCCGGGGACGGGTCAGCGGGGCGTTGCGAGCCTGGGCGGCCAGCACGTCGGGGTCGACCGGGTCGGCCGACATGACCTGCTCCCACTTGGGCCACTCGGTGTTGCCCACCATCACGGCGATCGGCGAGCCCATGGTCAGGCCGTGCCGGACGCCGCCCAGGAAGGTGACCTCGTCCTTCTCGAACTTCATCCGGGCACCGCGGCCGTATCCGAGCCGCCGCCGGGCGAGCGCATCCGCCACCATCTCCGTGGTGACCGGGACGCCGGCGGGAAGACCCTCCAGCGTCGCCACCAATGCGGGTCCGTGCGACTCCCCCGCGGTCAGCCAGCGCAACCTGCTCAACGGTGCTCCTCATGCTCGCGCCTGAAATCCAACGGCGCGACCGGGTGCGCGGCCCTGGCCCGCCGCCCCCGATCCTCCCACGACCGGGAGCACCTGCCCGCAGCCGGTCCAGCTGACGGACGGATCAGAGTGCGCGAAGCACGGTCAGCGGGCGGCCAGCGCCTGCTCGCCGGCCTGCCGCATGGCGGCCAGCGGTGCGGGCGCACGGCCCGTCATCTGCTCGACCTGAAGGACGGCCTGGTGCACCAGGAGGTCGAGACCTCCGATGACCGGGCCGCCGTGCGCCGCCCAGGAGGCCGCGAGTCCGGTGGGCCAGGGCTCGTACAGCACATCGAAGAGCGTGCCGGGAGCCTCCGGCACCGATCCGGTCAGCGCGTCCGTGGCACCGGCCGGAGTGGTCGCGATGACCAGCGGGGCCCGCAGCGCCTGTTCGGCCTCCGCCCAGTCGGCGATCCGCACGTCGACGCCGAGGCGTTCACCCCAGCCGCGCATCTCGTCACCGCGTTCCCGGCTCCGGACGTAGGCCGTGACCGTTCCCGTGCAGATTTCGGAGAGGGCGGCGAGCGCGGAGGAGGCGGTGGCGCCGGCGCCGAGCACGGCGGCGGACTCGGCCTTCTCCACACCACGCTCACGCAGTGCGGCGATCATGCCGGGGATGTCAGTGTTGTCGCCGACGCGTCGTCCGTCCTCGGTGAAGACGACCGTGTTCACGGCCTCGACCGAGGAAGCGGTCTCGCTGATGCCGTCCAGCAGCGGGATGACCGCCCGCTTCAGCGGCATGGTGAGCGAGAGCCCGGCCCACGTCCCGTCCAGCCCTTGGACGAAGCCGGGCAGCGTCTGCTCGTCGATCTCGAACCGGTCGTAGGACCAGTCGCCGAGACCGAGCTCGGCGTACGCGGCCCGGTGCAGGACCGGGGAGAGCGAGTGGGCGACGGGCGAGCCGAGGACGGCTGCGCGGTGCCGCCCGTCAGTTGAGGCCATGCTGTTCCTTGAACTTGTCGTTGAGCTTCTCGTGCTCCGCGGCCGTCTTGGTGAACTCGGTCTTCTTGCCGTCGAGCGAGATGAAGAACATCCACCCGTTGGTGGTGGGACTGAGCGTCGCCCGCAGGGCTTCGTCCCCGGGGTTGCTGATGGGACCGGGCGGCAGACCGGCGTGGTAATACGTGTTGTACGGATCCGTATTGCTCCGGATCTCGTTCGACCTGATCTTGATCTCGCTCTGATTCTTGAGGTAATTGAACGCGGAGTCGAATTCGAGTTTACGATTCGTGACCGTGTTGTCCGACTTCAGCCGGTTGTAGACGACCTCGGCCATCTTGCGGAAGTCCTCATGCGTGAGACCCTCCGCCTGGACCAGGCTGGCAACCGTGATGACCTGCCACGGACCGTCCAGTTTGTATTTCTTCGCGGTCGCCTCGAGGTCGGCCTTGCCGTATTCCTCATCGGCCCGCGAGACCATCTTCTTCAGAATGGCCTCCGGCTTGGTCTCCTTGGTGACCGAGTAGGCGGCCGGGTAAAGGAAACCTTCCAGCGGGTCCTTGATGTCCTTGTTCTTGCTCGCCCAGTCGGGCAGACCGAGATCGGACGCCTTGGACTTCGCGATGCCCTGGGTCGTGCCCTTCTTGAGGCTCAGCTTCTTGTCGATCATTCCGTAGATGGCGGCATTACGGTAACCCTCGGGGATGACCAGGAGATTCTGGCTCTTCGGGTCGACCATCATCTTCACAGCCTCGGACGCCGACATCTCCGAGTGGAGGAGATAGACCCCGGCCTGGATCGACTTCCCCTTGGGGTTCTCGCTCTGCGCGGAGACGAACGCGTCGACGCTCTTGACCACACCCTGCTTCTTCAGGATGTTGCCGATGTCGTACCCGTACGCGCCCTTGGGGATCTCCACCTCGACGGACCCCGAGCCGCTGCCCGCGTAGTCGGGTGCCGACCCGAACTTGTCCTTGTAGTACGAGTAGCCGACGTAACCGGCTCCGCCGAGGCCACCGACCAGGACGAGGGAGACGACCAGGCAGGCGCAGCCGCTGCGGCCCTTCTTCTTCTTGCCCTTGCCGCGGCGCTCGCCGCCCCCGCGCCGGCTCTCGCCCGGATCGTCGTCCGCGTCCTCGTCGTCCCGGTCGTCGGCACCCGTGAAGAAGGGGTGGGTCTCCTCCGGCTGGACCTCGGGGTCCCAGTCGGGGTGCTGCGCCGGAGCCGGCTCCGGCGGTACGGACTCGCGACGGCCCGGGGGCTGGGGCGGCGGATAGGCCTCAGGGGTGCCGTAGTAGTCGTTGGTCCCGTAGCCGCCGGGCTGTCCGTACGGGTCGGTGGGCTGACCTTCGTACGGCATCGCGGGCTGCTGACCGGTGTCCCAGCCGCCGTTGTAGACGGGCTGCTGAGCGTACGGGTCCTGCTGACCGCCGTACGGGGGCTGCTGCTGGTACTGCGGCTGCTGGGCGTACGGGTCCTGCGGCTGCTGGGCGTACGGGTCGTGCTGCTGGTTCTGCTGGGCGTACGGGTCCTGCTGCTGGTTCTGCCTGTTCTGCTGGGCGTACGGGTCGTGCTGCTGGTTCTGCTGGGCGTACGGGTCCTGCGGATAGGGCTGCTGCTGGCCGCCGTACTGGCTCTGGCCGTGGGCAGGCTGCTGGCCTCCCCATCCCTGGTCCCCGTACAAGGGGTCCTCGGGATGCCACGGTTCGGAGCCGGGGCCCCGGCCATACTCAGTCATCGATCCCCTTGAGCCGCGAGACGACGTTCCGTCTCTTTTGCTGTGCGGTGTTTGTTCGAACACCGCCGCATCGCGCGGAACGTTACCGTATCGCGATCAGACAACCACTTCGACGCCCTCGCCGGGCGGATTACCCGACGCCCTTTCGGACTCCAGAGCGTTCTGGAGGATCACCACAGCGGCAGCCTGATCGATGACGGATCGGCCTTTTCTGGACTTCACGCCCGATGCGCGCAGGCCTTGACTGGCCGTCACTGTGGTCATCCTCTCGTCCACCAATCGCACCGGAATGGGTGCGACCGCGCGGGCGAACACATCGGCGAAGGCGCGGACCTTGGCCGCGGCCGGTCCCTCCCCACCGCCGAGGGACCGGGGCAGACCGACGATGACCTCGATCGGCTCGTACTCCGCGACGATCTGGCCGAGCCGCCGGTGGGCGGCCGGGACATCGCGTCCCGGCACGGTCTCCACCGGCGTGGCCAGGATCCCGTCGGGGTCGCACGAGGCGACCCCGATCCGGGCGTCCCCGACGTCGATGGCCAGCCGACGGCCACGGCGCATCTGCGTCATGTCCGGCGTCACGCCGTCTCGGTGACGAGGCGTTCGACAGCGGCCACGGCGTCACCGATGGCGTCCGGGTTCTGGCCGCCGCCCTGGGCGACGTCCGGCTTGCCGCCGCCACCGCCGCCGAGGGTCTTGGCGGCGGTGCGGACCAGGTCGCCGGCCTTCAGGC
>NZ_JBHVWF010000118.1:0-27289 GCF_042882365.1 Streptomyces sp. NPDC058221
GAGCAGGGCCCAGTCCTCCCGGGCGGGCGGACTGGGCACGGTGGCGCAGCTGAACCTGGGCGCGAGCACCGGCCAGGCGCTCGGTGCCGTGGGCGACGCCTTCCTCGACGGGCTCCGCCTCTGCCTGATCGTCGCCGCCGCGCCCGCGCTGATCGCCGCCTGCGTGCCCTCTCCGGCAGACTGCACCGGCCGCCACGGCGTTCTCGAGCTGCACTTCCACGCCTTCGGCGGGCTCGGAGCGACGGGGCGCCGGCTTCCGTATGCGGGACGGAGCCTGATCGCCCGTCTGCACTGGCCCGGGCGCCCGTTCAGACGGACGGCGGCCCTTCACCGTGCCAGGAGCGCCAGAGCGCGGCGTACGCACCGCCGGCCGCCACGAGATCGTCGTGGGTGCCGAGTTCGGTGAGCCGGCCGTTCTCCATCACCGCCACCCGGTCGGCGTCGTGGGCCGTCTGCAGCCGGTGCGCGATGGCGACGACGGTCCGGCCCTCCAGAACGGCGGCCAAGGCACGCTCCGCGCGCCGCGCGGTCGTCGGGTCCAGGAGTGCGGTGGCCTCGTCGAGTACCAGCGTGTGCGGGTCGGCCAGCACCACACGCGCCAGGGCGAGCTGCTGCGCCCGGGCCCCGTCCGGACGGTGTCGCGCATGGCCCAGGTCGGTGTCAAGACCGTCCGGCAGCTCACTGGCCCACTCGGCGCCGACGGCCACGAGCGCCGCGCGCAGTTCGGCATCGGTGGCGCGGGCGGACGCGATCCGCAGGTTGTCCCGGACCGTGCCCTGGAACACATGGTGCTCCTGAGTGACGAGGACGACGTGCCGGCGCAGCCGGGCCGGGTCCAGGCCCGCGACCGGGACCCCGCCCACCGTCACCGAGCCGGTGCGCGGCGGGTCCATGCCCGCCAGCAGTCTGCCCAGGGTGGTCTTGCCCGCGCCGGACGGCCCGACGACAGCGAGCCGCTCGCCGGGCCGTACCGTCAGGTCGACCCCGTGCAGGACATCGTCCCCGCCCTCGTAGGCGTAGCGCACACCGGACACGTCGATCCGGTCTCCCTCAGGTGCGGCGGACGCGGCCGACGGTGCCGCCACTGCCGGGGCGAGACCCTCCACCCTCGCGAAGGAGGCGCTGCTGCTCTGCAGTTGCTCCATCCGCTGCAGGACGGTGTCCAGGGGCTGCGACAGCTGCCGCAGATACAGGGCCGAGGCGACGACCGCGCCGAGGCTCATGCTGCCCCGGTCGTGCAGCACACCGCCGATCAGCAGGACACCGACCACGGGAATGGCGTAGGAGATGTCCACGGCCGGGAAGAGCACACTGCGCAGGAACAGCGTCCGGTTCCGGGTTTCGAGGCATCGGTCGATCGCCTCCTGGCACGCGTCGACGCGGCGCTGCTGCAGACCCAGGGCCTCGATGGTCCGGGCGCCCGCGGCGGTGGCCGCGAGCTGCTCCGCGAGGGCCGAGTTGGCGGCTCCCTCGGCGAGGTACGCGGTGAGGGCCCGGCGCAGATACCAGCGGGCGGCGAACCAGATGCCGAGCAGGCCCAGCACCCCGCACGCACCGAGCAGCGGATCGAGCGCGAAGACCGCTCCGAGGATGAACAGTGCCTGGACTCCGGCGATGAGCACCTCGGGGCCGGTGTCCCGGAGAGTGGCGCCGACCGCGGCGACATCGGTGGTGCCGCGGGCCATCAGGTCGCCGGTGCCGGCCCGTTCGACGACCGAGGCGGGCAGCGCGAGTGCCCGATCGGCGAACTGCTCCCGGATACGCGCCAGGGTCCGCTCACCGAAGCGGTGTCCGACGTATCCGGCGTAACGGGCGAGCAGCAGCTGCGCCAGCCCGAAGACGAGGATGGTGAGCGCGAGACGGTCCACCGCCGCCACGCCGCCGCCCGTCCGGACCTCGTCGATGATGCGGCCGAGCAGCCACGGCCCTGCGAGTCCGGCCGCAGCGGCGAGCGCGTTGAGGGCGATCATGGTGGCGAAGGCGCGGCCGTCCAGCAGGATCAGCCGCAGTGCCGCCCGGCGTATCCGTGCCGGTCCGGCGACGGGCAGGGACCGGTCGGCCGAACGGGAGGCGGCCGTCATCGCACGGTCTCCCGGGACGGCGGGACACTTCCTTCGTCCGCGCGGCCGGGGTCGTCCCCGGCCATCCCGCGTGACACCAGGAGACGGTAGCCGGGCTGCCCGTCCAAGAGCTCACGATGGCTGCCGGCGGCTGCGACGGCGCCGTCGACCAGGTAGTACACGGTGTCCGCCCGGTCCAGCAGCAGCGGTGAGGTGCTGGTGACGAGCGTGGTGCGGCCGGTCCGCGCGGCGCGCAGCCGGCCGGCGACGGCCGCTTCGGTGTGGGCGTCGACCGCCGAGGTGGGTTCGACGGCCAGGAGCGTCTCGGGGTCGGCCAGCAGGGCCCGGACGAGGCGGACGCGCTGCCGCTGGCCGCCCGAGAGGTTGCGGCCCTGCGCGTCGATCCGCGAGCCGAGCCCGTCCGGCAGACCGCGCACGATGTCCTGTGCCATGGCCGCGTGGATCGAGCGGCCGACACTCTCCTCGTCCCGCTCCCGCGCGCCGCAGATCACCTCGCGCAGCGGGCCGGCGAAGAGATCGGCCTCGTTGTCCGCGACCAGGATCCGGCGGCGGATCCGCGTCAGGTCGATCTCGTCGAGGCGTATCCCGCCCCAGGTGGCGGCCGACTCCACGAACCGGCCCAGCCGGTCGACCACCGCCGCGGAATCCGACGGCCGGGCGCTGACGAGCGCGGTCAGCCGTCCGGGCACCACCTCGACGCCGGATTCCGGATCACGGAGCGTGGCCGCCGCCCCGGGCTCGTCCGAAGCCGCCTCCCCGGCCGCGGAACCGCCCTCCAGGGTGAGGAAGCGGATGACCCGGCGGGCGGCGACGAGCCCCCGGCTGAGGTCGTAGCCGCCCTCGATGAAGAACGAGACCGGCACCACCAGCACCGCGGCGTACCCGTACACCGCGACCAGCTCGCCCACGCTGATGGTCCCCTGCGCCGCCATCCGGGCCGCCAGCCAGGTCACGACACCGATGAACAGGGTGGGCAGGCCCACTCCGAGGGCCTGGATCCAGCTGGTCACCGCACCGACGCGGTATCCCTCCGCCCGCAGGTCCTGCGAACCGAGCCGGTAGCGCTCGGCATATACCTCCTTGCCACCGATGCCGTTGAGGACGCGCAGGCCCCCGGCCATGTCCTCGAAACGGGCGGCGAGCCCGCCCTGCCGCTCCCGGTATGCCGCCTCGACGCCCTGCAACCGCCACAGCAGGGGGCCGACCAGCACCGCGAGCAGCGGTACACCGAGCAGCACGACCGCGGCGAGCAGCGGCGAAACGGTCAGCAGCAGCACAGCCACGACGACATAGGCGAGGACCGCGCCGACCCCGGGGCCGGTGACGGTCAGCGTGTTGGCGATCATCGCGACATCGGCGAAACCGATCGTGACGACCTCCCCTGCCGTGACCCGGCGCGGCAGCGCCCCGCCCAGCCCGGTCGCCTTCCTGACCACGACCGCCACGGAACGGAAGGCGGCGTCCAGCCGCACCCTGGTCATCGTGCGGTGCCGCATGATGGCCAGCCATGCGTTGAGCACCCCCACGCCCAGCAGCGCCGCGACCCAGCCGGTCAGCGCGGACCACCGTCCAGGCTGCAGCCCGTCGTCGATGGCGTGGGACAGCAGGTAGGGCGGCAGCGTCAGACAGACCATCCAGGCACTCCCCAGCAGCGCGCCCGCGGCGATCCGGCGGCGCTGACAGGCGACCAGCCACCACAGGTACCGCGGGGCGCTACGACAGTCGGGGGTCCCGGGATCCTCGTACGAACCTGTCATGTACGAGACCCTAGCGATGTCCCAGCGGGGACCGGCGGGGCGGTACCCGGGCCGGTCAGCCGTGCCAGGAGCGCCAGAGCGCCGCGTACGCGCCGTCCGCTGCCACCAGCTCGTCATGGCTGCCCAGCTCGCTGATCCGGCCCTCCTCGACGACCGCGATCACATCCGCGTCGTGCGCCGTGTGCAGCCGGTGCGCGATGGCCACGACCGTACGGCCGTCCAGCACCCGGGCCAGTGAGCGCTCCAGATGGCGGGCCGCGCGTGGGTCGAGCAGCGACGTCGCCTCGTCCAGCACCAGGGTGTGCGGATCGGCCAGCACCAGCCGGGCCAGCGCGATCTGCTGGGCCTGTGCCGGGGTCAGCGCCAGACCGCCCGAGCCGACCTCGCTGTCCAGCCCTTCGTCCAGGGCCCTGGCCCAGCCGTCCGCGTCGACCGCGGCCAGTGACGCCCACAGCTCGGCGTCGCCGGCCTCGGTACGGGCCAGCAGCAGGTTGTCCCGCAGCGAACCCACGAACACATGGTGCTCCTGGTTGACCAGTGCCACATGCGTCCGCACCCGCTCCGCGGTCATCCGCGACAACTGCGCACCGCCCAGCGAGACCTCACCGGTGCGCGGGGCGTAGATCCCGGCCAGCAGCCGGCCCAGCGTGGACTTGCCCGCACCCGACGGGCCGACCAGCGCAAGCCGGGTGCCCGGAGCGACGTCGAGCGACACCTTGTGCAGAACATCGAGACCTGCCCGGTAGCCGAAGTGCACCTCGGCGGCGCGCACATCACGTCCGTCCGGCGCCACCGCCGCGTCGCCCGCGTCCGGCTCGATCTCCCGGACCCCCACGAGGCGCGCCAGCGACACCTGCGCGACCTGCAACTCGTCGTACCAGCGAAGGATCAGGCCGATCGGGTCGACCATCATCTGCGCCAGCAGCGCACCCGTCGTCAGCTGCCCGACACTCAGCCAGCCCTCGATCACGAACCAGCCCCCGAGCATCAGGACCGCGCCGAGAATCGTCACGTACGTGGCGTTGATGACGGGAAAGAGCACCGACCGCAGGAACAGCGTGTAGCGCTCCCAGGCCGTCCACTCCTTGACCCGCTGATCCGACAGGGCGACCCGGCGCGCACCCAGCCGGTGCGCCTCCACGGTCCGCCCGGCGTCGACCGTCTCCGCCAGCATCGCCGCGACCGCCGCGTAACCAGCGGCCTCCGAGCGGTACGCGGACGGCGCCCGGCGGAAGTACCAGCGGCAGCCGATGATCAGTACCGGCAGCGCGACGAGTACCGAGAGCGCCAGCGGGGGAGCGGTGACGGCGAGCGCGGCGATCAGGAGCCCCGCCCACACCACACCGATGGCCAGCTGCGGTACGGCCTCGCGCATGGCGTTGGCGAGCCGGTCGATGTCCGTGGTGATCCGGGAGAGCAGATCGCCCGTCCCGGCCCGCTCCAGCACGCCCGGGGGCAGCCGGACCGACCGCACCAGGAAGTCCTCGCGCAGATCGGCCAGCATCTCCTCCCCGAGCATCGCGCTGCGCAGCCGCATCATGCGGGTGACCACGGTCTGGATGACCAGCGCGACCGCGAACACCGCGGCGGTGCGCTCCAGGTGGAGGTCGGTGTCCCCGTTGGACAGGTCCTCGACGAGTCCGCCGAGCAGGTACGGGCCGACGATCGAGGCGGTGACCGCGACCGTGTTGAGGAGGGTGACCACGGTGAACGGCCGCCGGTGACGCCGTATCAGTTCCCTGGCGTAGGTCCGTACGGTCGTGGGGGTGCCGACCGGCAGGGTCGTCGCCGACTCAGGGGCGGCGGGGTCGTAGGCCGGTGGTGCGACGCCGATCATGCCCGCTCCTCGATTTCCTCGATGGTGCCGATCGTGTTGACCGCTTCGGCTTCGCCGGGCGCGGCCGGGACCGCGATCTCGTCGTCCGTCTCGCGGGTGACGACCGCCCGGTAGTGCGGTTCACCGCGCAGCAGTTCACGGTGGGTGCCGACGGCCACCACCGTGCCGTCGTGTACCAGCGCCACCCGGTCCGCCAGGTCGAGCAGCAGGGGCGACGAGGCGAAGGCCACGGTCGTACGGTCCTTGCGCAGCGCCTTGATGCCCGCGGCGACCCGGGCCTCCGTGTGCGAGTCGACGGCGGACGTCGGCTCGTCCAGCACCAGCGCTTCCGGGTCGGTCATCAGCGACCGGGCCAGCGCGAGCCGCTGGCGCTGGCCGCCGGAGAGCGACCTGCCGCGTTCGGTGATCCGGGTGTTCATCGGATCGCCGCCGGAGTCTGCGGACGCCTGTGCCAGCGCGGTCAGGACGTCGTCGCACTGCGCGGCCGACAGCGCGTCCTCGGCCCTCACCCGGCCGGACGACGGTACGTCCAGCAGTTCGCGCAGGGTGCCGGAGAGCAGCACCGGATCCTTGTCCTGGACCAGAACGGCGGTGCGTGCGGCGCCCAGTTCGAGCTCGTCCAGGGGCACGCCGCCGAGCAGCACGGAAGGCATCTCGTGGTCCAGCGCCTCCGCATCCTCGTCGGCGGCATCCTCCTCCTGCGCCACCGACGGCTGGGCGTGGCCGCCGAGCCGGTCCGCCAGTCGCCCGGCCTCGTCCGGATCGCCGCAGACCACCGCGGTGAACAGGCCATCGGGCGCCATCAGTCCGGTGACCGGGTCGTACAGATCCCCGGCCGGAGAGGCATCGACCGTCGACGGCCGGGCGACCCGGCTCAGCGAGAGCACCCGGACCGCGCGCTGCGCCGACGGCCGCGAGAAGGAGTACGCCATGGCGATCTCCTCGAAGTGCCGCAGGGGGAACAGCAGCAGCGTCGCCGCGCTGTACACGGTCACCAGCTGACCGACGTCGATCTTCCCGTCGCGGGCCAGCGAGGCTCCGTAGGTGACCAGGGAGATCAGCAGCACGCCCGGCAGCAGGACCTGGATCGCCGAGATCAGCGACCACATCCGCGCGCTGCGCACGGCGGCCTTGCGGACCTCCTGCGAGGCACGCCGGTAGCGTCCCAGGAACAGCTCCTCACCGCCGATGCCACGCAGCACGCGCAGCCCGGCCACGGTGTCCGAGGCCAGTTCGGTGGCCTTGCCGGCCTTCTCGCGCTGGAAGTCGGCGCGGCGGGTGGCCCGGGGCAGGAGCGGCAGGACGCCCAGGGCGAGCACCGGCATGGCCAGCGCCACGAGCACGCCCAGCGAGGGCAGATAGAGGACGAGCCCGGCACAGATGATGACGAGGGCGGCCGCGGCGGCGGCGAAGCGGGACAGCGCCTCGACGAACCAGCCGATCTTCTCCACGTCACCGGTGGACACGGCGACGACCTCGCCCGCTGCGACCCGGCGGGTCAGCGCGGAGCCGAGCTCCGCGGTCTTGCGGGCCAGCAGCTGCTGGACCCGGGCTGCGGCGGTGATCCAGTTGGTGACGGCGGTCCGGTGCAGCATGGTGTCGCCCACGGCGATCAGCACGCCGAGGACCGCGATCAGCCCGCCGGCCAGGGCGAGTCGGCCGCCGGACCGGTCGACGACCGCCTGGACGGCGAATCCGACAGTGAGCGGCAGCCCGGCGATGGCGCACTGGTGCAGCAGACCCCAGGACATCGACTTGAGCTGTCCGCGGATCTGGTTGCGGCCGAGCCAGATCAGAAAGCGAGGACCCGACCGGACATCGGGATCGCCGGGATCCGAGTACGGAAGATCGCGAATTTGCATGACGTCCCAAGGATCGGAAGAAGCTGAGGTCCGCAGGGACCTGTGGACACACGTGGGGAGAAGCATGTGGGGGGACCAAACCGTCCAATCCTCGCGTCCCGCCGGGAGCGCGGCAAACCCTTTTACATGCGGGAGGAAGCGCCGGCACCGACGGGTGCTGCGGCCGCGGGGGTAAAGATTCGGCACGCATTCGCCGCGGCCCGCACGGGCGGGCGGGGCCGGCCGCCACGGAGTGCGACCATGGGCAGATGCATATAGCCGGATCGGTACGAGTGGTGGTCTCGGCGGCCGCCTGCGGTCTTCTGCTCACCACCCTGACGTCGTGCGGTGACGGACAGGACGCGCAGAAGGGCGACGCGCGGTCGGCCGACGCCCAGAAGGCCAAGGACAAGGCGCGGACCGTCGACCTCAAGCGCATCCCGGACGTCGGCGACCGGCTGCAGTCGCAGATCCCGGACGCATCCCGCCAGGTCGTCGCCGTCTACGGTGCGGGCAAGAACTCGGCGGACTCCACGGTCGTGCTCTACACGAAGACCGGCTCCACCTGGGACAAGGCCGCCGGCTGGAAGGCCCACAACGGCAAGAAGGGCTGGGCGGCCGACCACCACGAGGACGACAAGCGCAGCCCGGTCGGTGTCTTCACCCTCAGTGACGCGGGCGGGGTGCTGCCCGACCCGGGCGCCCGGCTCCCGTACACGGAGTCGGCGTCCATCCAGGCCCCGCACTACTGGGCCAAGTCGCACTGGCACGACTTCGACTACGTCATCGCCATCGACTACAACCGCGTCAAGGGCACCGCTCCCAACGACCCGACGCGGCCCGAGGGACAGACCAAGGGCGGCAGCATCTGGCTGCACATGGACCACGGCAGCGGCACGTCAGCCTGTGTGAGCCTGCCCAAGTCCGGTATGGAGAAGCTGCTGCGCACCCTGGACCCGAAGCAGCACCCGGTCGTGGTCATGGGCGACCGGGCCAGCCTTCAGGCCTGACCGGAGGCGGGCCGGGTCGCCCGCTCCAGTTCCAGCAGGGCCGAGTAGTACGAACGGCCCGTCGCCCGGTCCATGCCGATCTCGCACATCCGGTTGGCCGACAGATAGGTGTCGTACTCCCGGGTGTTGACCTCGGCGGCCTCCTTCGCGGTCGCCGAGGCCGTCAGTTCCTCGTGCAGCAGGCCGCGGTCGCCCGCGAACCCGCAGCACGCCGCGTCGTCCGGGATCACCACCTCCCGCGCACACGCCTCCGCGACCGCCCGCAGGTGGCCCACATCGTTCAGATGCTCCATCGAGCAGGTCGGATGCAGGACCGCGGAGCCGGCTCTGCGCAGCACCGTCAGCTCCGGCAGGAGCTCGTCGGCGGCCCAGACCAGGGAGTCGACGACGGTCAGCTCGCGGTGCAACTCCCGGTTGTCCTCGGTCAGATACGGCACCACCTCATGGGCGATGCCGAGGGTGCACGAGGAGGCGTCGACGACGAGCGGCAGCTTTCCGCCCGCGGTCCAGCCCCAGGCTGCCTCCACGATCCGGTTGGCCATCACGGCGTTCGCCGAGTCGTACCCCTTGGAGTGCCAGATCGTCGCGCAACAGGTCCCCGCGACGTCCTCGGGGATCCAGACCGGCTTTCCGGCGCGCGCCGACACGGCGACCACGGCCTGCGGCAGGGAGGGGACGCGATGTCCCTCGGGCCCGCCGAAGATGCGGTTGACGCAGGCCGGGTAGTAGACCGCGCTCGCCCCGGTCCTGTACGTAGGGGGCAGCCCACGGCCGGCGGCCCGGGGGATCTCCGGGAGCCACGCGGGCATCAGATCGGGGCGGACCGCCCGGCGGGCGAGACCGGTGACGCCTTCGAGCAGCCGGTCGTCGATCCGGCCCGCCGCGGCGACGGCGAGCCGGGCCGCCGCCTCCACCGCACGGAAGTGCTTCGCGGTGAGCGCGGCGATCCGTTCCTCGCGCGGGGAGTGCCGCCGGTGGCGGAAGCTCTTCATCATGGCGCCCGTGTCGATCCCGACCGGACAGGCGAGCTTGCAGGTGGAGTCGCCGGCACAGGTGTCGACGGCGTCGTAGCCGTACGCGTCGAGCAGCCCGGTCTCCACCGGTGAGCCGTCCGGCTGCCGCATCATCTCGCGGCGCAGCACGATGCGTTGGCGTGGCGACGTGGTCAGGTCGTGGCTGGGGCACGTCGGTTCGCAGAATCCGCACTCGATGCAGGGGTCGGCCACCGGCTCGATGCGCGGGATGGTCTTCAGGCCGCGCAGATGCGCCTTCGGATCGCGGTCCAGGACGATCCGGGGCGCCAGCACCCCGTCGGGGTCGATGAGCTGCTTGGTCCGCCACATCAGTCCGGTCGCCCGGGTGCCCCATTCCAGCTCCAGGAAGGGTGCGATATTGCGGCCGGTGGCGTGCTCGGCCTTGAGCGATCCGTCGAACCGTTCCACGGTCAGCGCGCAGAAGTCCGCCATGAAGGCGGCGTACCGGTCGACGTCGGAGGGCTTCGCCGCGTCGAAGGCGAGCAGGAAGTGCAGATTTCCGTGTGCGGCGTGGCCCGCGACGGCCGCGTCGAAACCGTGCTCGGCCTGGAGCGTCAGCAGCGCCTCGCAGGCGTCGGCGAGCCGGGAGGGCGGTACGGCGAAATCCTCCGTGATCAGTGTCGTACCGGACGGCCTGGAGCCGCCGACCGCGGTGACGAAGGCCTTGCGGGCCTTCCAGTAGCCGGAGATGGTGCCGGCGTCGCGGGTGAACTCGTTGGTCACCGAGGTGACGGGGTGGACCAGCTCCAGCCTGCGCAGGACATCGGCCGCCGCCCGCTCGTACGCCTCCTGGCCCGCCTCGTCCGGGGCGCGGAACTCCACCAGCAGGGCCGCGGTTCCCTTCGGCAGCCCGGCCCAGTCGGCGGGCACTCCCTGGACGCTGACGGAGGCCCGCAGGGTGTTCCCGTCCATCAGCTCGACGGCGAGGGCACCGGCTTCGTTGAACAGTGGCACGGCGGCCGCCGCCGCGGTCAGGGACGGGAAGAAGAGCAGGGCCGTGGAGATGCGGCGGTCCAGCGGCAGCGTGTCGAAGACGACCTCGGAGATGAAACCGAAGGTCCCCTCCGACCCGACCATGAGCCCGCGCAGGATCTCCACGGGCGTCGTGCCGTCCAGAAAGGCGTCGAGCCGGTACCCGTTGGTGTTCTTGATCTCGTACTTGGCCCGGATCCGGGCGGTGAGCGCGGCATCGGCCTCGATCTCCGCCTTCAGCGCGAGGAGTCCCGCGCACAGCTGCGGCTCGGCGTGCGCCAGGTCCTCGTCCGCCGTGGGATCACCGGTGTCCACCACCGTGCCGCCGGGCAGCACGAAGGTGAGCGAGGAGACGGTCCGGTACGAATTGCGGCTGGTTCCGGCGGTCATCCCGGAGGCGTTGTTGGCGACGACTCCGCCGATCGTGCAGGCGATCGCGCTGGCCGGGTCGGGACCGAGCAGCCTGCCGTGCCTGGCGAGGGTGGCATTGGCCCGCATGACCGTCGTCCCCGGCCTGATGCGGGCCCGCGCTCCGCCGTCCAGGACCTCGATGCCGGACCAGTGGTGCCGTACGTCGACGAGGATGTCCTCGCCCTGTGCCTGGCCGTTGAGGCTCGTGCCCGCGGCCCGGAAGACGACGTTGCGGCCCTTGCCGTGCGCGTACGACAGGATCGCCGAGACGTCGTCGATGTCCTCGGGCACGACGACGACCTGGGGCACGAACCGGTAGGGGCTGGCGTCGGAGGCGTACCGCACCAGGTCGGAGATCTTCCACAGGACCTTCTGCGCGCCCAGCAGGGCGGTCAGTTCGGACCGCAGCGGCTCGGGGGTGCCCGGAGCCTGCTCGTCGGGCACCCGGTCGTGGGCGGGGCTGCGCATCGCACCGGGGCTCAGGGCTTCCGGATTCGGCTCCAGCAACGGCATGTCGAGGTCCCCTCGGCGGCTCGGTGCGGCGTGCCGCACCTGGTCAGCAGCGGCGCTCCGGCATTCCATCGACCAGAGCGGTCAGCAGCCCGCCGAGCACCTCGCGCTGATCGGCGGTCAATGGGGCCAGGATCTCCTCTGCGGCCGCCCGGCGCGCGTCGCGCAGCGACCGGAGGGTGGCGATGCCCTCGTCGGTGATCTCGATCCGGACCACCCGGCGGCTGTCCGGGTCGGGTGTGCGGCGCACCCGGCCGCTGGCCTCCAGGCCGTCCACCAGCGTGGTCACGGCGCGCGGGACCACATCGAGGCGCTGTGCGAGATCCGCCATCCGCGGCGGGCCGTCGTAGTGGGCGACGGTGCGCAGCAGCCGGAACTGCGCGGGCGTGATGCCGGCCGGCTCCAGCTGACGGCTCTGAATGCGCTGGAGCCGACGGGTCAGCCGCAGCAGCTGTTCGGCGAGCAGGCCGTCGTGGTCGGGGGAGTCCATATGGGAACAATATCAGGACCTTGTTCATTGTGAGTACAGGTAACAATGAGCTATGCTCTTATCTGCTCGACCGTCGCAGGCCCTCGGATTCGCGGAGCGCGAGTCCAGACGGGCCGCCGGTCCGGCAGCCGCGGACCGCTGACGCGCATACCGTCGCAGGCGGCCGCACCTGTTCCTCCCTGTTCTCGCACGCCTGACGAAGGAGCCCATGAAACCCGACGAACCCACGTGGACACCCCCGCCCCGGGATGACGGACAGCCGCCTGCCGAGCTGCGCCGCATCCTCCGCCTCTTCCATCCGTACCGCGGCCGCCTCGCGCTGGTCGGACTGCTCGTCGGCGCCTCGTCGCTGGTGTCGGTCGCCTCGCCGTTCCTGCTGCGCGAGATCCTCGACACCGCCATCCCCCAGGGGCGGACCGGGCTCCTCTCGCTGCTCGCTCTCGGCATGATCCTCACCGCCGTGATGAACAGCGTCTTCGGCGTGCTGCAGACCCTCATCTCCACCACCGTCGGCCAGCGCGTGATGCACGATCTGCGCACCGCGGTCTACACGCAGCTCCAGCGGATGCCGCTCGCCTTCTTCACCAAGACCCGTACCGGCGAGGTCCAGTCCCGGATCGCCAACGACATCGGCGGCATGCAGGCCACCGTCACCTCGACGGCGACCTCGCTGGTCTCCAACCTCACCGCGGTCATCGCCACCGTTGTCGCGATGCTGGCGCTCGACTGGCGGCTCACCGTCGTCTCGCTGCTCCTGCTGCCGGTCTTCGTCTGGATCAGCCGCCGGGTCGGCCGCGAACGCAAGAAGATCACCACCCAGCGCCAGAAGCAGATGGCCGCCATGGCCGCCACGGTCACCGAATCGCTCTCCGTCAGCGGCATCCTGCTCGGCCGCACCATGGGCCGGTCCGACTCGCTCACCAAGGGCTTCGCAGAGGAGTCCGAGAGGCTGGTCGACCTCGAAGTGCGCTCCAGCATGGCCGGCCGCTGGCGGATGTCGACGATCGGCATCGTCATGGCAGCCATGCCGGCCGTCATCTACTGGGCAGCGGGCATCACCCTCCAGTCCAGCGGACCCGCCGTCTCGATCGGTACGCTCGTCGCCTTCGTCTCGCTCCAGCAGGGCCTCTTCCGGCCCGCCGTGAGCCTGCTCTCCACCGGGGTGCAGATGCAGACGTCCCTCGCCCTCTTTCAGCGGATCTTCGAATACCTCGACCTCAAGGTGGACATCACCGAGCCGGAGAACCCGGTCCGGCTGGAGAAGATCAGTGGCGAGGTCTGCTTCGAGAACGTCGACTTCAGCTACGACGAGAAGAGCGGCCCCACCCTCAGCGGCGTCGATGTTGCCGTGCCCGCCGGCAGCAGCCTGGCCGTCGTGGGCCCCACCGGATCCGGGAAGTCCACCCTCAGCTATCTGGTGCCGCGGCTGTACGACGTCACCGGGGGACGGGTCACGCTCGACGGCGTGGATGTACGCGATCTGGACTTCGACACCCTCGCCAGGGCCATCGGGGTGGTCTCCCAGGAGACATACCTCTTCCACGCCTCCGTCGCCGAGAATCTCCGCTTCGCCAAGCCGGAGGCCACCGACGCGGAGATAGAGGCCGCGGCCCGCGCGGCGCAGATCCACGACCACATCGCCTCGCTCCCCGACGGCTACGACACCCTGGTGGGGGAGCGCGGCTACCGCTTCTCCGGCGGCGAGAAGCAGCGCCTGGCCATCGCGCGCACGATCCTGCGCGACCCGCCGGTGCTGATCCTCGACGAGGCCACCAGCGCCCTCGACACCCGTACCGAAGCCGCCGTGCAGGAGGCCATCGACGCGCTCTCCGCGGGGCGCACCACGCTCACCATCGCCCACCGGCTGTCCACCGTGCGGGACGCGGACCAGATCGTCGTCCTGGACGGCGGACGGACCGCTGAGCGCGGCAGTCACCAGGAACTGCTCAGCCAGGACGGGCGCTACGCCGCGCTGGTCCGCAGGGACAGCCGCCTCACTCCTGCGGCGGGCTGACCGGCCGTCTCCACGACCGGCCTGACCGGCCGCGATGCGTGCGCGGCCGTTCGCGGGAGCGGCGCGAACTTGTTCGTTACGAACATGTTCGTTACGGTGGATGCATGACCCCCCGACCTCCCGCGCCCCGCAGCCGTCGCGAACGTCCGGCCAAAGCGGCCCTCACTCACGACAGCATCGTCGCCACAGCGGTGGCGCTCATGCGCGCCGAGGGCCTGCAGCGCGTCACCATGCGCCGCCTGGCCCAGGAGCTCGACACCGGACCCGCCTCGCTGTACGTGTACGTGGCGAACACCGCCGAGCTGCACGCCGCGATCCTGGAGGAGCTGCTGGGTGCCGTCGATCTGAGCCCGGCGGACGCCGCCTCCGAGGGGGACTGGCGCGACCGCCTCGCGGCGGTACTCGGCTCCTACACCCGTATTCTCTTCGCGCATCCCAGCCTCGCTCAGTCCGCCCTGGTGGCACGCCCGGTGGGGCCGAACTATCTGGCCCTGGTCGAGGCGGTCCTCGCCCTGCTGCACGAAGGGGAGGTGCCCGGCGCACAGGCGGCCTGGGGGGTGGACGTGCTGTTGCTGGTGGCCACGGCCACCGCCGCCGAGCAGTCCATCCGCGACCGGTCGGCCGGCGCGGAGGAGGAGCACAACGCCCTCGTCGCCGCCCTGCGCGACGCGAGCGCCACCACCCATCCGCGGATCGCCGCGCTCGGCGCCGACCTGGTCTCCGGATCCCCCGAGCAGCGCCTGGCCTGGATCTTCCGCACCGTCATCAACGGTGCCCGGACCACACCGGTCACGACGGACTGAACACCCCGGCCCGCTGCGGACCGAACCCGCGGCCGGCATTCCCGCACGAGACGGAGGCACCACCATGAGCACCGCACACCACCCCATCGCGATCATCGGCGCCGGCCTCGGCGGTCTCACCCTCGCCCGCGTACTGCACGTGAACGGGATCGAGGCAGCCGTCTTCGACCTGGAGGCCGACCGCGACGCCCGCACCCAGGGCGGCATGCTCGACATCCACGAGGAGACCGGCCAGGCCGCCCTGCGCGCCGCCGGACTGCACGAGCGCTTCCGGGAAAGGGTCCACCCCGGCGGCGAAGCCATGCGCGTCCTCGACCGGCACGCCCGGGTACTGCTGGAGGAGGCCGACGACGGAGACGGCGGCCGCCCCGAGATCGACCGGGGAGACCTGCGCGACCTGCTGCTCGACTCGCTGCCCGAGGGCGCCGTGCGCTGGGGCAGCAAGATCACCGGTGCGAGGCGCGCCGGCGCGGGAGCGTACGAGGTCACCCTCGCCGACGGCACCGCCTTCACGGCGGGACTGCTCGTCGGCGCCGACGGCGCCTGGTCCCGCATCCGTCCGCTGCTCTCCGACGCCGTTCCCGCGTACACCGGCATCTCCTTCGTGGAGATGGACCTCTTCGAAGCCGACGCCCGCCACCCCGAGTGCGCCGAACTCATCGGCGGCGGGATGTTCTTCGCGCTCGGTGACCACCGGGGATTCCTCGCGCACCGGGAGTCCGACGGCAGCCTTCACATCTACGCCGCGCTGCGTGCGGCCGAGGACTGGCTGTCGACCATCGACTTCACCGACGCCGGGGCCGCCAAGGCGGCGCTGGCCGAGCACTTCACCGACTGGGCGCCCGGCCTGCGGCGGCTGATCACGGACGCCGACGGCGCTCCCGTGCCGCGGCTCATCCACGCGCTGCCCGTCGGACACCACTGGGAGCGCACTCCGGGCGTCACCCTGCTCGGTGACGCCGCACACCTCATGTCCCCCTTCGCGGGTGAGGGCGCCAACCTCGCCATGATCGACGGCGCCGAGCTGGGCACCGGCCCGGTGGCCGTGCTGGGTACGTCCTTCGGAGGATGGATCGCGGCGGAGACGGCCCTGCGCGACCGGGGCGGCCATGTCGGGCGGCTGGTGCTGATGGATGCCATCGGTCCCGTCGTCCCCGGTCATCCGATAGCCGTCCCCGGCCGGGGACCGGGTGGACCGAGCTCTCCGCAGACCCCCGTGGGTGAGCCGTCCGGGCTGCCGCCGGGCGGTCCACGGCCTGCCGCGATGGAGGCGCTGCGCGCGTACGGGGGCGCTGACATGGGGGACCCGGGGCTCCTCGAACGCCTGCGGGCCGTCAGCTGTCCGGTGCTGGTCGTCTGGGGCGAGAACGACCGGGTCGCCGTACCCGACTACGGCCGCGCCTACGCGGCCGCGTTCGACGACGCGCGCTTCGAACTCGTCCCCGGCGCGGGCCACCTGCCCATCCGCGAGCAGCCCGCTGCCACCTTCGCGGTCCTCGACGGCTTCCTCGGCTGACCGGACGGCGCACACGACGGCGCCGCCGCTCCCGTGGGACGGGGAGCGACGGCGCCGGATCGAGCAATGATCAGATGAGCCAACCCACGAAGTGGACGACGCCGGCGAGCAGGTTGGTGAGGATGTTCATCTGGTGTTTCTCCTTGTACATGGTGCATCTCTGGGACAGCGCAATCACGGTCTGCAGCCCGTCGCTTGCGCCCTGTAATCATCATGTGTCGCACACCCATTGGGCAACGAATACCGGTACGACCACACGTTCCAGCGAACATCCGATCCCCTGTTCGTGTGTTCGGCTCCGCTGGTACGGGACGCGTGCCGCCGGGTGTGGGGTACCGGACGAGGCGATCGGTGCGAGATAGCGTGCCCGCATGGTGAACGCGTCCCCGGACACCCCGCCCCGTCGCAGGCTCCGCCCGACCCGGCGTGGCCGGCTGGCACTGCTCATCGGCGCCGTTCTCGTCCTCGTGGTGGCGGCCGCCGTGCTCGTGCCGCTGCTGACGAGGGAGCCGGCGGCCGAAAGGACCCGCTCCCTGGTGATTCCCGAGGGCTGGCGGGCCTCCCAGGTCTACAAGGCGGTGGACAAGGTTCTCGGCGAGCCCGCCGGCACCACGGAGAAGGCCGTGGCGACCGCGGACCTGCCTCTTCCGGCCGCGGCGAAGGGCAACCCCGAGGGCTATCTCTTCCCGGCGACGTACCCCGTGACCTCCCGCGCGACCCCGGAGAGCCTGCTGCGGTACATGGTGGACACCGCGGTCGAACGTTTCGGCGCGGACCACATCACGGCCGGGGCGCAGCGCAACGGAGTGACGGTCTACGAGACGGTGACGATCGCCTCCGTCGTGCAGGCGGAGGCGGACACCGCTTCGGACATGGGCAAGGTGGCCAGGGTCGTCCACAACCGCCTCGCGCACGACATGCCGCTCCAGATGGACTCCACGCTCAACTACGCGATGAACCGCAGCACACTGGACACCACCACGGGCGACACAAAGATCGACAGTCCGTACAACAGCTACGAACGCAAGGGGCTGCCGCCCACGCCCATCGGCAATCCGGGCGAACAGGCGATGACGGCCGCGATCAACCCCACCACGGGCTCCTGGCTCTACTTCGTCACCGTCGCGCCCGGCGACACCCGCTTCACGAGCGACTACGCCGAGCAGAAGCGCAACGTCGCGGAATTCAACCGGAACCGGAGTGACGGCTGAGTGCCGGTCCTGTCCTCACCGTCGTGCGGCCGACGCGCTCAGGCTGCGGAAGCCGCCCGTTCCGCAGCCGGTTCGGGCCGCTCCAGCAGCCGCCCGACCGCCCGCACCGCGGCGCGCCCCGCCCGGTTGGCGCCGATCGTGCTGGCGGACGGGCCGTAGCCCACGAGCTGGACGCGCTCGTCGCGTACCGCCTGCGTGCCCTCGACGCGGATTCCGCCGCCGGGCTCACGGAGCCGCAGGGGAGCGAGATGGTCGACGGCGGGCCGGAAGCCGGTCGCCCAGAGGATGACATCGGCTTCGACCACGCGACCGTCGTCCCAGGCGACACCGGCCGGTGTGATCCGGTCGAACATCGGCAGACGGTCGAGCACCCCCGACTCGCGGGCGCGCCGGACGGCGTCGGTGACCGGCAGCCCGGTCACGCTCACCACGCTCTGCGGCGGCAGTCCGTGCCGTACCCGGTCCGCGACCATGGCGACGGCGGCACGTCCCTGGTCCGCGCCGAAGGGGCCCTCGCGGAAGACCGGCGGCCGGCGCGTCACCCAGAAGGTGTCCGCGGCCACCTCGGCGATCTCCATCAGATGCTGGGTGCCGGAGGCCCCGCCGCCCACCACGACCACCCGTTGCCCGGCGAAATCGGCCGGCCCCGGGTAGTTCACGGTGTGCAGCTGGCGCCCCAGGAACGTGTCCTGGCCCGGGTAGCGCGGCCAGAACGGCCGGTCCCAGGTCCCCGTCGCACTGATCACGGCCCGCGTCGCGTACGTGCCTTCGGACGTCTCCACGCGCAGTCGCCCGCCGACGCCCTCACGCACCGCGCTCACCTCGACCGGCCGGTGAACCCGCAGGTCGAAGGCGCGTTCGTACGCGTCGAAGTACTCGCCGATCACCTTGGACGAGGGCCTGCTGTCATCGGCGCCGGTCAGCTCCATGCCGGGCAGCGCGTGCATGCCGTGCACCTTGCCGTACGTGAGGGACGGCCAGCGGAACTGCCAGGCGCCACCGGGGCGCGGGGCATGGTCGAGCACCACGAAGTCGCGGTCGGGCTCCAGGCCCGTACGACGCAGGTGGTAGGCGCCGGACAGGCCCGCCTGTCCGGCACCGATCACCACGACATCCACTGACTGCACCCCGGTGTTGTTCACGCTTCTACTAACTGTGCCGGGGCCGTGGATCTTCCCGCCTTCGTGGTCCGCGCTCGCAGCGGGCTCAGCGCCCCCCGGCGACCAGCAGCGGCGCTCCGCCCGGTGCGGACGCCGGACGGCCGTTCGCCGCCGGCACCCCCAGCAGCGGCGATGCCGGGACGGTCGACAGCAGCCCCCGGGACGCCAGCTCGGGCGTGACGCCCTCGCCGAACCAGTACGCCTCCTCCAGATGCGGGTAACCGGACAGCACGAAGTGCTCCACCCCCAGGGAGTGATACTCCTCGATCCGGTCCGCCACCTCCGCATGGCTGCCGACCAGAGCGGTGCCCGCGCCGCCCCGCACCAGGCCGACGCCCGCCCACAGGTTCGGTGCGATCTCCAGCTTGTCCCGGGAGCCGCCGTGCAGCGCCAGCATCCGCTGCTGCCCCACGGACTCGCTCCTCCCCAGCGCCTGCTGGGCCGCCGCGACCGTGTCGGCGTCCAGATCGCCCAGCAGCCGGTCGGCGGTCGCCCACGCCTCGCGCGAGGAGTCGCGCGAGATGGTGTGCAGCCGGATGCCGAACCGCACCGTGCGGCCCTGTTCCTCGGCAAGACCCCGGATCCAGTCGATCTTCTTCTTCACATCCGCCGGCGGCTCGCCCCAGGTCAGATAGACATCGGCGTGCGCGGCCGCGACCGGACCGGCGGCGGCCGACGAGCCGCCGAAGAAGACCTCGGGCAGCGGGTCAGGCGGCAGCGCCGTCAGCCCGCCCTCCACCTGGTAGTGCTCACCGTCGAAGTCGTACGGCTGACCGCTCCACGCACCCCGCACCACCGAGAGGAACTCCGCGGTCCTGGCATAGCGCCGGTCGTGGTCCAGATGGTCACCGAACCGCCGCTGCTCCGTTGAGTCACCACCCGTCACCACGTTGAGCAGCAGCCGCCCCCGGGTGATCCGCTGATACGTCGCGGCCATCTGCGCGGCGAGCACCGGCGAGATGACGCCGGGCCGGAACGCCACCAGGAACTTCAGCCGCTCGGTGTGCTGGGCCAGCGCCACCGTCGTCAGCCAGGCATCCTCGCACCAGGTCCCGGTCGGCGTCAGCACGGCCTCGAACCCCAGCTGCTCCGCGGCCTTGGCGATCTGCGCCAGATACTCGATGTCGGGCGCGCGCACCCCGCTGACCGGAGTGATCCGGTCCCGCTTGATCCCGCCGTCGGTGTACGCGTGCCGGTCGACGAGCGTGCGTCCGTCGCCGCCGGTGGGGAGGAACCAGTGCAGGTGGACGTTCATGAGGAGGCCTTTCCGTACGAGCGGGGAGCCGCCGAGGAGGCGGGCAGGTCGCGGTTGAAACGGGTGTCGACGTAGTCCTTGAAGGAGAATCGGTGCGGGATGAGCTTCAGATCGGCGAAGGTGTCCGCGATCTCCTGCTCGGAAGAGATCGCGGCGGGATCGACGGCGACGGGCACCCGGGTGCCGGCCGTCAGCTTCACCGCGTCCAGTGCGACCTCATAGGGCAGCCCGGTCTCCTTCGCCCAGACCTTCGCCCACGCATCGGGGTGCTTGAACACCCAGCTCTGCGCCCGGTTCAGCCGGACCAGCAGATCGCCGATGGCCTTGGACTTCCCGGACTCCTTGAGCGCGGCGGGCGAGGCGACCTGGAAGTTCAGCCCGTTGACGACGCCCTCGCCGGTGGTCAGCACGCGCGCCTTGCCGCCGTGCAGCACCTGCGAGGTGTACGGGTCCCAGATCGCCCAGGCGTCGACCTTGCCCCGGCTGAACGCGGCCAGTGCGTCGGCCGGCTGAAGGTAGTTCAGCTTCACGTCCGAAATGCTCAGCCCTGCCTTCTTCAGCGAGCTGATCAGCTGGAAGTGGGCGGAGCTGCCCTGGGCGACGGCGATCGACTTGCCCTTGAGCTGGGCGGGCTTGCGCAGCGGCGAGTCCTTGGGGACCACGATCGTCTCACCCGCCGACGAACCGTGCGTGGCACCCACCACGGCGATTTTGGAACCGGCGCCGGCGGCGAACACCGGCGGGGTGTTGCCGACCCCGCCGATATCCACGGCCCCGGCGTTGACCGCCTCCAGGAGCGGTGGGCCGGAGGTGAAGGTGGACCATTTGATGCGGTAGCCGAGGTCGTCGAGCTCTCCGGAGGCCCGCAGGATGGCTTCGTAACCACCCTTCTGGTCACCGATGTTGAGTGTGACGCTGCCCTTGCCGTCGGTGTTGCTCGCGGTGGAGGCGGAGGTCGCGCCGCCGCAGGCGGTGAGCACCAGGGCGAGGGGCAGCAGCAGGGCGGGCAGGGTACGGCGGTTCATGTCGTGTCTCTCCGGTCCGGGCAGGGGAGGTTCAGGAGGTCTCGGCGGGCATGGGGAGTGCCTCCACGCCGAGTTCGGCGAGCAGCCGGGTACGCAGCGCGGCGAACTCGGAGGTACCGGGGCTGCGGGGCCGGTCCAGGGCGACCTGCGTCTCGTAGGCGATGGCGCCGTCCCGCATCACCAGGGCACGGTCGGCGAGGAGCAGCGCCTCGTCCACATCGTGCGTCACGAGCAGTACCGCACAGCCCCGGCGCTGCCAGAGCTCGGCCACCAGCTGCTGGGCCTTGATCCTGGTCAGCGCGTCGAGTGCGCCGAACGGCTCGTCGAGCAGCAGCAGATCGGGCTCGCGTACCAGCGCCCGGGCCAGCGAGGCACGCTGCGCCTCACCGCCGGAGAGCGTCCTGGGCCAGGCCCCGGACCGCTCGGTGAGTCCCACCTCCGCCAACGCCTTCTCGGCCACGGCGCGTTCCGGCTTCCCCGGCAGACCGAGCAGGACGTTGCGCCAGACCCGCTTCCACGGCATCAGCCGCGGCGCCTGAAAGGCGACCGCCCGCCGCTTGGGGACCAGAACCGTCCCCCGGATCTCCCGGTCGAGCCCGGCGAGCACCCGCAGAAGAGTCGACTTCCCGCATCCGCTGCGTCCGAGCAGGACGGTGAACTCCCCAGCGCGCAGAGTGAGATCGAGTCCGTCGATGACATCCCGGCCGTCGAACGAACGGGTCAGCCCCTCGACGCGTACGGCGGCCTCCGGCAGTCCGCCGGCCACGGCGGAGGAGGGTGCGGTCACTGGCCCGTGAAGGTCGGTCGCCATTGCAGCAGCAGCCTTTCGAGAATGCGGACGATGACATCGGCGGTGAGGCCGAGGAAGGCGTAGACGACCAGGCAGACCACGATGACGTCGGTACGGAAGAACTCACGGGCCTGGTTCATCAGGAAGCCGATCCCGGCGTCCGCGTTGACGGACTCGCCGAACACCAGCGCCAGCCAGGCGGTCGCCAGCGAGTAGCGCAGCCCCGTCATGGCCCCGGGCAACGCCCCCGGAAGCACCACATGCCGCACCAGGCCCCAGCGTCCGAGCCCCAACGACTCACCGGCCTCGATGAGTTGAGGATCCACTCCGCGAATGCCCGCATACACGTTGAGATACAGATGAAAGGCCACGCCGAGCGCGATCAGCGCCACCTTCGGGGCTTCGCCGATCCCCAGCCAGATGATGAAGAGGGGGATCAGCCCGACCCACGGAACGGTGCGCAGCATCTGGACGCTCGCGTCGACCAGGTCCTCGCCCAGCCGGGAGAGCCCGGAGACCAGCGCGAGCGCGGTCCCGACGGCGCCCCCGAGCAGCAGCCCCACGGCCACCCGCTGGAGCGAGATGCCCATGGCCGAGGTCAGGGTCCCGTCGGCGATCAGATCCGACCCGGCGCGGGCGATGGTCCCGGGCGAGGCCAGCACGTCCGGATGGAGCACACCCGTGGCGCTGGATATCTGCCACAGGGCCAGCAGCAGCAGCGGGCCGACGGTACGCCGAAGCCACCGCGGCACATTCCGCAGCCGCGCCCCACGGACGGTGGCCGGAGTCACGGCCTCCAGGTCGAGCGGACGCCGTCCGCCGGAATCCTCCGGCACACCGGATTTCGCAGATTCAGGGGATATGCCGGGTGGGGCGAGAGCATGGTCGAGGGTCATGAGGGCTCCACGAGCGGTTCATGGGCAGGGGAGTGTCCCGGCACCCGGACACACGACAGCGGCGCCGTGCCGGCAGGGTCCACGGGGGGATCCACCGCGGGCGTTCGGCGGGGCGGAGTGTCACGGGAGAGGTGAGGCAGGACGCTTACGACGTCAGGAGCGGGTGGGCGGCTCGCGCCCGGTCACTGACGGGACATGCGCAGAGGGAACGTCAGCAGCCGCGACGACACGCGGCGGAGGCCACCCGCAGCAGGTCGATGTGACCGCGCGAAGTGAGCAGAGCTGATCGGAACATGGCGCTGAACGTAGCGATCCCTTGCGGAAACGGTCAATGGTGTCTCGGCACGTGGACGCGCGATCTTGCGGTACGGGCAGCAGAATGAAGCCATGTCCACTGCCTTCACCACCAGCATCCTGCACATCACCACGGGAACGACGGAGACCGTCACCGACCTGACGTCGGACTGCGAGCAGTTCCTGGCCCGGACGGCCCCGGGCCGTGACGGCCTGCTCAACATCTTCGTCCCGCACGCGACAGCCGGAATCGCGATCCTGGAGACCGGCGCGGGCAGCGACGACGACCTGCTCTCCACTCTGCACGCGCTGCTTCCGGCCGACGACCGCTGGCAGCACCGCCACGGCAGCCCCGGCCACGGCCGCGACCACGTGCTCCCGGCCTTCGTGCCGCCGCACGCGACGCTGCCGGTGATCGCGGGGCGGCTGGAGCTGGGGACGTGGCAGTCGGTGTGCCTCGTGGACACGAACGTCGACAATGCGGACCGGCAGGTGCGGCTGAGTTTCCTGGGCTGACCCAATCGAGCGGATCCGGCCGTTCTCGATGACGATGTCGGCGGGCCGTAGGTGGGGGCGGCCCTGCCGTCGATCACCGTCATGCCCTTGAGGGGCAGCCGCCGGTTCGGACCGCCGCACACCTGAAGGGGCGTCAGGCGTCTTGAGCTGCCGCTCGGATGGTCTGCTGCACCTCGTCGAGCCTGTAGGTGCGCTCCTGGCGGATGCTCGCCACATCGCTGCGAGCGGCGAGTTCGGCGACGAGCTTCGTCACCGGTCACCTTGCCCCCACACGACAGCGTCGGCCTTCAAGACCACCACCAGGTCTCGAAGGCCGACGCCACGCACTGCCCCGGAATTCCCCACCGCATCCGGTCGTCCCGAGCGGGGCCGTTTCTTCAGTCGAAGCAGTCGAGAATGTCTCTCAGACGCGGTTCGATGCGCTCGCCTGCGTCGTCTTCTTCCCAGAACAGTTCCACCAGTGCTCCGAGCGGGTAGATGCCGCCGTCGCCGCCCCCGCGGACCGATCCGCTCATGGAAGGGGTGTCCTGCTGGCCTCGGGTGCCTTCGAACAGGGCAGGAGCTGGGCCTGCGGGCGCCAGGTGGCGGGGATTGAACATCCAGGAAGCGGCGCGGTTGCGTCGTACCGTCTCTCCCACGTACCAGACGGCACCCTGGACGAAGCTGCTGGTCTTGGCCGTTCTGACCTCCACGTCCTCACTGAACCTCTCGCGCACGAGCGTTTCGAGGATGTCGAGGGATTCCTCACTGAAGTCCCAGCCCTGCAGGGAGCCGGTCTCCTCGCGCCAGGCTTCGAAGAACGCTGCGCGGTCGTGGAGCCAGGCATCGAGCTGCTGCGCGGGCTGCGGTATCGCTTCGTCGGCAGGGGGCATGCCCACCACTCTAGGCAACTGACGCGGAAGGCGTTCTCCGGAATGGGACCGACGAGTGGAGGAAGTGTCGACACCTTCATATCCCCTGCGGTCGCAGGGGATTGAAGTTCTAGGGTGGTGCCCGCGGCGCGGTTGTCACGGGGGCACTACGCGCCGTACACCTCGCCGTACCCCTCAACTGCCCCCCGACCAAGGGAAAGATGCAGGAGTGAGTTACGCGATAGCGCCACCCGAACACCGACGGCGCCGTATATGGGCGCGTCTGGCTGTGGCCGCCACGGCGGCCTGCGCGGTCACGTTAGCCGGCCTTCCCGGCCTTCCGGTCACCGACGCGTCCGCCGAGATCATCGGCGGCACGCGCTGCGACAAGAAGTGGCTGGGCAAGGAGATCAACGGCAACGGGCAGATCCCCGGATCCAGCCAGTTCTCCGAGATCGCCGCCGGCGCGGAGACCGCCTATGACTACGCCAACCCCAACGCCGCCTACGACGACCTCAAGGCCCCCACCGACGCCCAGAGGCAAAAGGCGGGGGACACCGACGCGGACGTCAAGAAGTGGGACGCGGCGTTCAAGAAGTCCGGCAACCCGGCCGACAAGGCGATGGCGATCTACGCCCGCTACAACCGGCAGTTCTCCGGTTCCAGGCCCACCACGGACTGGAAGACCTGGCGCGATGTGAAGTACATCGGCAACCAGGTCGTCAACGCACGCGGCAACAGGTTCGAGGCGAAGGTCGTCAAGGACTTCAACCTCGTCGGCCCCGACTGGCTGTGCCAGGTCAAGGTCCGCGTCAAGGACCCCGCCACTGGGAAGTGGGTCGTACGCGACTTCGACGCCTACAACAAGGCCAACAAGGAGTTCGCCGAGTTCAAGTCCACCGGTGAGCACAGGCCCGACCAGTACAAGGCCGAACGCACCATCCTGCGCGATCCGAAGTACCGCAACCACCGGCTGACGTACGTCACCGGCATGAAGACCGAAGACGGCACCAAGGACGCCACCAAGGCCCTCGATGACGAGTTGAAGAAGGAACGCGGCACCAACCGAACCCAGGTGCGTGTGCGTGAGCACCGTTCCACCGGCCGGGCCCAGATCGGCAAGCCGAACGTCTACACCAAGTACGACCCGATCCTGAACCCGGACCCGGACAAGGGCGGCCGGGGCCCGATCAACTCCGCCGCCCGCAATTCCGGACCGACGCCCAACGACGCCCGCCGCCTGCAAGAGGCCGCGAAGGGCGCGGGCACCCGAGGTGCATTCCCCGGCGGGCGCGGGCCAGGCGGCGTGGACTTCTCCACTCTGGAACTCCAGTACGTAGGCAACCCCGCCAAGGGCAAGGGCATCGACTACAGCTTCAAGGCCGACTACATGCCCAACCCGGACGTGAAGCCGGGCTACGGCGGGCAGGCGAAGCTTCAGATGTCCTCGGACGCGGTATTCACCTGGCTTGCTCTGTCCCCGGACCGCATGTGGGTGAACCTCAATCCCGACCAGCCCGACAAGATCATGGACAAGGCGTTCGGTGAGACCGACGCCGGCCGGGTCCTGCTGGAAGCGGACATGGAAATGAAGCGGGACTGGTCTCGTGCCCTCAACCCGAAGAAGTCCCCGGGCCGGGAATTCATGGCCGCGGCTCCGAAGGTCGACGGCGTTCCGTGCTGGGGTCCGGGCCGTAACTGGATCGTCCCGGACCGCGCCCAGGTCCGCGAGCAGAACGGCGGTATCTACATCCTCGACGCGCCGCTGAAGGTCAACCACGCGCCGATGGACTTCACCACCCCGGTACCCGGCGAACGCTGCGACAAGAAGCTGACCAAGGCGGAGAAGGAATACAGCGTCCGCCTGATGAAGCGGTGGATCATGCCCGCGGTCCAGAAAAAGGTCAACAACGACCCCAAGTACGCGGACCTGCGTCGCGTCTACAAGGCCCGCGTGGCAGCTGAGTGGATCCGCCAGCAGGACGCCGAGCGGCCCACCGACTTCCGGAAGATCATCAACAGCAACAACCTGGACCGGTGGCCGCTGCGGGCTCCCCACAAGGACTGGGACAAGCGCACGGTGTGGGAGGAGATGCGCAAGTCCTTCACCGAGGGCGAATTCAAGTACGAGTGGCCCTCCGGTGGCACTGTCTACACCTTCACTGTGGGCGGCGTGGACTTCTCGAAGGCGGAGAAGCGCAACATCACCCAGGCCCGCTTCAACCTTCAGCATCCGCAGAGGGACAAGACCACCCAGACCTCGGTACGGGATGAGACCGCCTACCGGGACACCGCCACCTCGTTCATGGGCGGCAACGGTGCCGGCAACCTCGGAAGCGATCCGGGCCCGGACCCGACCGGTCCGCCGACCGGGGAGCCGACGGACAAGCCCACCCCGACGCCGACCGGGCAGCCCTCGACTCCGGCGCCGGACCCGACCACCTCCACCCCGGCCCCCGGCAACACCCACAAGCCGCAGGACCCGGACGGAGACCTCGCCGACACCGGCTCCGACACCCCTGTCGGGCTGATCAGCGCCATCGCCGCGGCCCTGGTCGCAGCAGGCGGCGCCCTCGCCTGGCGGATGCGACGGCGCAGGACGGCCGCAGGCTGACCGGCCGCACCAAACATGACGACGCCTGCCCGGTCCTCGGACCGGGCAGGCGTTCCATTGCGCTCAGCGTGCGCCTGGCCGTCGAGGACACCGAGCCCGCACGCCTGGCCCTGCGCGACGGAACACCTCCGGCCGGGCCACGCCCACGCAGGTCAGGCCGCGTTTCCCACCGAGGCCCCGGCGACATCAGGGACGGTGCCCGCGCCCTCGGTGACCGCGGCCTTCGCCGATGTCCCGATTCCGAGCTTCTCGAGGATCTTCCTCTCGATCTCGTCGGCGAGATCGGGGTTGTCCTTGAGGAAGGTGCGGGCGTTCTCCTTGCCCTGGCCGAGCTGGTCGCCCTCGTACGTGTACCAGGCGCCGGCCTTGCGTACGAAGCCGTTGTCCACGCCCATGTCGAT
>NZ_JBHVWF010000119.1:0-27057 GCF_042882365.1 Streptomyces sp. NPDC058221
GCGCCGGTCCCGACCCCGGAGGTCCTGTGGCGCAAGCCGCCCGTGCTCGCGATCGCCGCCGTTCCGGGGACGGCACTCGGCCGCCTCGGTGAGCCGTCGACCGCGTCCCCGGCGGCGTGGGCCGCGGCAGGAGCCGCCGTCCGGCAGTTGCACGAGGCGCCGTTGCCGCCCTGGCCGGGCCGGCGCCGCCGGGGTCCCGACGAGTTGGCGGCGGAACTCGACGGCGAGTGCGAGTTGCTCGTGACGAACGGCGTTCTGCCCGCCGACCTGGTCACCCGCAACCGCCAGGTCGCCGAAGCCGCGCTCCGGCCGTGGACTCCGGTGTTCACACACGGCGACCTGCAGATCGATCACGTCTTCGTCGACGGCGCCCAGGTCACCGGCATCATCGACTGGTCCGAGGCGGGCCGCGGTGACGCCCTGTTCGACCTCGCCACCTTGACGCTCGGACACGAGGAGCACCTCGGCGACGTCATCGCCGGCTATGGCACCGACATCGATCTCGACGTGCTGCGCGCGTGGTGGTCGTTGCGAAGCCTGCTGGGGGTGCGCTGGCTGGTCGAGCACGGATTCGACCCGTCCGCGCCGGGCTGTGAGGTCGACGTACTGAGATCCCGGATGTGAGGCTGCGCGAGCGCGCCGGCGGCGGCGCACGGACCACTCCCTCCGGGATGAGCCCAGCGCTCCTTGAACTGGTCGAAACCCTCCAAGGCCGGCTGGTCATCGTTGTGCCGGATGAGGTCACCACCCGAATCCGTACGGTCGCAGACTTGCAGGACGCGGTGGGCCAGCTCATGGGCACCGCTGTCCACTCCTGCGAGCCGACCCCAAGGACCTGATCGTGAGCGAACGCGTTATCGCCCCCAAGAGCCGCGGTTTCCTCTTCTTCGACTCCCACCCGGCCGGCTGTCGGAAGCTGGTGGACGACATGTGGCAGGCCGTGCCCGAAGGCCGGCCCCGGGGAGAGGGGCCGGTGGCGCTCGTCATCGGCTCGTCCGCCGGATACGGGCTGGCCGCCACGATCGCCGGGCTCGCCCGTACCGGAATCCGCGGCATCGGGGTGTGCTTCGAGAAGGCACCCGGCCGGCGCACCGGGACCGCCGGGTGGTACCGCACCGCAGCCACCGCCGAGCTGGCCCGCGAGCACGGCCACGACATGGTCTTCCTCAACGGAGACGCCTTCTCCGACGCGATGAAGGACCAGGTCTCCGATCTCCTCAAGCAGCGCTACGGGCGCCTGGACCACCTGATCTACTCGGTGGCCGCTCCTCGACGCACCGATCCGGACACCGGCACCACCTACGCCTCCGTCCTCAAGCCGATCGGCGCCCCCTGCACGACCAAGACCCTCGTCTTCGACGCCGACGCCGGCCCTCGGGTGACCGAGGTGGAGAGCGCCCCGGCAATGGACGACGACATCGAGCAGACCACCGCGGTGATGGGCGGCGCGGACTGGGAACGGTGGATCGGCCACCTCGCCGGCAGGGACCTGCTCGCCAACGGTTTCTCCACCGCCGCGCTCTCCTACATCGGCTCACCGCTGACCGCGGGCATCTACCGCCAGGGCACCATCGGTGCGGCCAAGGCTCACCTCGAAGCCACCGCCCGCACCCTCGACGAGCGACTGGACAAGCTGGTCGGCGGCCGCGCCCTCACCTCCGTCAACGGGGCCGCCGTCACCCAGTCCTCCACCGCCATCCCCGGCATCGCCCTGTATGTCGGGCTGCTGCGCGGCGTGCTGGGTCCGGATATGGTCCCGCCGGTCAGCCAGCTCACCGGCCTGTGGGACCAGCTCACCGGCGCCCGCCCCCTCACCCTCGACGACGAAGGCCGCCTGCGCCTGGATCTGTGGGAACTCGCCCCCGCCGTGCAGGCAGCCGTCACCGACCGCTGGAACCGTGCCACCACCGACAGCATCTCCGACCTGGCCGACCTGGACTGGTTCCACGCCGAGGTCCAGCGCCTGTACGGCTTCGCCGTACCCGGCGTCGACTACACCGCCCCCGTCGAGACCGACATCCCCTGGCCGGGCCCGGGCGCCTGACGCCCCTGCGGCTCAACCGGGCAGACACCCTGCCCACGGCGCACGGGTCGCAGAAGTCACAGCGGGTCACCGAGCGGCCCGTGCTCCTCCTCCAGGGCATTGGTCCAATGAGCGGACCAGTCCGGCTGGGTGCCGTCCGCATCGGTGAACCCGTACTCCTCGTACAGGCCCCAGGTGGCCAGGGCCCGCCCGGTCCTGGCCATGATGCTGCGGTCCGCGGCCAGGGCGGCGACGGCTCGCCCCAGATAGGTGGGGGTTTCGGAGTGAGCGAAGTGGGGGTCCCTGGCCGCGCCGTCGCGCCAGTTGGCCTCGGTGACACCGAAGCCCTCCAGCATGGCCTCCGAGCGCAGGAAACCGGGAGTGACAGCCACCGCCGCGACACCGTGCTGCTTCAGCTCCGCCGCCTGGGCCACGGCGAGGCGGATCACGGCAGACTTCGCAAGGTCGTAGAAGAACGAGCCCCGGTACCTGGCTGTGTTGCCGTCGGTGACCTCCACCACCAGACCGCTCTTACGGGCCACCATCAGCGGAAGTGCGAACCGGCTGGTGATCACATGGGTCTCCACGGCCCGCCGTAGCAGCCGCAGGCCGGTGTCCAGGTCCTGCTCCCACAAGGGGTGCTCCCAGTCGGTCAGCGGGTCGCCGCCCCACACGGAGTTGACCAGGATGTCGAGCCGACCGCGCTGCTCTGCCGCGATCCGGTCGACCAGCGCGCGGACGTCCTCCGGGTCGCTGTGGTCAGCGCGCACGGCGATGCCGGTGCCGCCGGCTGCGGCGATCAGTTCGGCGGTCTCCTCGATGGTCTCCGGACGCTCCAGGTCGGAGCGTCCGGCCCTGCTGCTGCGGCCGGTGACGTACACGGTGGCACCCGCCGCTCCGAGCGCGACGGCGATGCCCCGCCCCCCGCCCCGGGTGCCCCCCGCGACCAGGGCGACCTTCCCGGCCAGCGGCTGTTCGGCGTTCGTCATGACTCCTCCGAGCTGGTGCTGTCGTTGGACGGGATGTGAGGCGACACGATGGTGCCGACTTCCTGCCGGAGTCGCTGGGGCAACGTGCCCTGACGGTCGAGCGCCCAGGTCAGGCCGACACCGGCGATGATCGCCTGAACGGATCCGGCCAGCGCTGCCGTATCCGTTCCGGCCCGGAGCTCCCCCGAGGACACGGCGGCGGTCAACAGTGTCTCGATCGCTCTTCCCTGGGCCCGGTGAATGGCCAGGGCGTGCTCGTGCAACTGAGGGTCGGTCAGATCCATGCACAGGAAAGCCAGGTGATTGGCGAAGCTCTCCGGCGTGGTCATGTGAGCCATCGACTCCACCGCCAGCACCGTCAGCGCCGCCAGGGCGGAAGTCCGCTCCGTCCACACCTGCTCGTACCTTGCGTCCGCGTCCTGCGCAGACTGCTTGGCGAGTGCCACCAGCAGACCGTGCTTGGAGCCGAAACGCTGCACGAGCGTGCCGGCCACCAGTCCCACCTCGCCGGCCACGGCCGCCAGCGTGAGCCCCGCAGGACCCACCCGGCCAATCACCTCGGCCGCCCCACGCAGAATCACCGAATCCTCGACGGCTCGGGGACGCCCGGCCATTAACGCCTCCAGTTAATAAATGATGGTTCATTTATTAAATCAGCCGCCATCCCCGCCCACAAGCCGCGCCCCGGGGCTTCCGCCTACCGATACCGCGGTCACGGCACCCTCGGCGTACCGGCAACACGGGCTTCGGACGTTCCTCCGAACGAATGCGCATCTGCCATGGAGGTTCGCATTACACATTGTAAATGCAAACCCAAAGCCCTTACTGTGTGGCACATGCAGTCCTACGCCACTGGACAGACCGCTCTTCTGCTCGGCGCCGGCCCCGACACCGCGCGCCGCCGGGCGGACGCCGGACGGGTCGCGGCATGCCGCGGCGAAAGAGGCCACCGCCTCGTGGACGCCCGGGCCCCGGCCGCGTTCTCCGTTGCGGTCGCCCAGGGCGGTACCGGCAGGAGCGACGCGTCCCGCGTCAGGTCGACCACCGTGCACGCCGACCGCACCTGACCCGGCGCCCCGAAGACCCCACAGCTCCACCCAGCGGCGTCGCCCGTCCCCGACGCGGCTCGCACCATCCGCTCGGACGGCACCAGCCGACCACGTTCCGCAAGGAGTCCGACCCTCATGTCCCTCGCCTTCACCAGACGCCGTACCGCGGCCGCGATCCTCACGGCCGCTCTCCTCGTCCCGCTGGCAGCCTGTGGCAGCGACAACGACAAGAAGGACTCGGACGCCGAGGCCACCGCATCCGGTTCCGATGTACCGAAGGCCGACCTGACCGTGCTGGCCGCATCGTCCCTGACCGACGTCTTCAAGACGGCAGGTGCCGCGTACGAGAAGGAGCACCCCGGCACCGAGGTGAAGTTCTCCTTCGCCGGTTCTCAGGAGCTCGCCGCCCAGGTCAAGCAGGGCGCACCCGCCGATGCCCTGGTCACCGCGGACACCAAGACGATGGACGGCCTCACGTCCGACACCGGGAAACCGACCGTCATCGCCAAGAACCGCCTGGTGATCGCCACCGGCAAGGGCAACCCGGAGAAGATCGACAACCTCAAGGACCTCTCCGACACCGAGCTGAAGGTGGTGCTGGCCGCCCCCGAGGTGCCGGTGGGCCGCTACAGCAAGCAGATCCTGGACGCCCAGAAGATCGCGGTGAAGCCGGTCTCGCAGGAGCCGAACGTCCGCGCCGTCCTCAGCAAGGTCGAGCTCGGTGAGGCCGATGCGGGTCTCGTCTACAAGACGGATGCCGCCACGGCCACCGACAAGGTCGAGGCCATCGACATTCCCGATGCGCAGAACGCCGTCGCCTCATACCCGGCTGCGACTCTGAAGGCCACGAAGAACAGTGCGGCCGCGGCGGCGTTCGTGAAGTGGCTCGCCACCCCGGAGGCCCTGAAGATCCTTACCGACGCCGGCTTCCAGCGGCCGTAACCGGTGACCGCCCGCACGGTGTTTACTGCTTCAGGGACTTCCAGCTTCAGGGACTTCGATGAGACGCATTCGCAGCCGCGCCACCGGCCCTCGCGCACCGATCGCCCTGGCGATCCCCGCGCTGTTGGCCATCGCCTTTCTGCTGCTGCCGCTGATCGGGATCCTCGCCCGCACCTCATGGGGCGATCTGGGCACCCACCTGACCAGCCCCGGGACCACCCAGGCGCTGAAGCTCTCGCTGCTGGTCTCCTTCTGGGCGCTCGGGCTCTCGCTCGTACTCGGTGTGCCGCTGGCCTGGCTGCTGGCCCGTACCGATTTTCCGGGCAAGACCTTCGTCCGCTCCCTCGTACTCCTGCCGATGGTGCTGCCGCCGACGGTGGGCGGTGTCGCGCTGCTGCTCGGTTTCGGCCGCCGCGGCCTGATCGGGCCGTGGCTGGAGGACACGTTCGGCATCACGCTGCCCTTCCACACCTCCGGCGCGGTCCTGGCGGCGACGTTCGTCGCGATGCCGTTCCTCGTCATCAGTCTCGAAGGGGCGCTCGGCGGGCTGCGGCCGCGCTACGAGGAGACGGCCTCCTCCCTGGGAGCCTCGCCGGTACGGGTGTTCTTCACCGTCACGCTGCCCATGGTCGCTCCCGGTCTCGCGGCCGGAGCGGCACTCACCTGGGCGCGGGCGCTCGGCGAGTTCGGCGCCACCATCACCTTCGCCGGGAACCTTCCCGGGACCACCCAGACCCTGCCCCTCCAGGTCTACCTGCTTCTCCAGGACAATCCGGAAGCCGCCACCTCGGTCTCCCTGCTCCTGCTCGCCATCGCGATGCTCGTCCTCATCGGGCTGCGAGGACGCTGGACCGGCACCCCGAGCGCGGCACCGGCCGGGGTGCCCGCCCCGGTGGACGAGCCGCCCCCCGGCCCTTCGCCCGACATCCGGACGGATCCGCCGGGCAAGGGCGATGCCGACGGCACCCTGGACAGCTGGCCGCTGCACGCCGAGGTCACCGGTTTCAACGAGCTCACTCTCGACGCCGACGCCGGCACCACCATCGCCGTCGTCGGCCCCAACGGCGCCGGCAAGACGACCCTGCTGCGCGCCCTGCTGGGACTGACCCCGCGCGCCCACGCCGCGCTGCGGCTCGGCGAGCTGGACGTCAGCGCACTGCCCACGCACCGCCGCGGGGTCGCCTGGGTCCCCCAGGACGGTGCGCTGTTCCCTCACCTCGGCGCACTCGCGAACACCGCCTACGGGCTGCGCGCCCAGGGCGTACCGCGCGCCGAGGCCCGCCGCCGGGCCCAGCAGTGGCTCGACCGTCTCGGCGTGGGGCATCTGAGTGCCCGCAAGCCGTCCCAGGTCTCCGGCGGCCAGGCCCAGCGCATCGCTCTGGCCAGGGCGCTCGCCACCCGGCCGCGGCTGCTGCTGCTCGACGAGCCACTGGCCGCGCTCGACCAGACCACCCGCGCACAGGTACGGCACACCCTGCGCACCCACCTCGCCGGCTTCGGCGGTGTCTGTCTGATCGTCACCCACGATCCGGTGGAGACCGTGTCCCTCGCCGACCGCGTCCTCGTCCTGGACGACGGCCGTGTCCTCCAGGACGCCCCGCCCGGCGAGGTCACCCGGCACCCCCGCTCCCCCTGGGTCGCCCGCATGCTGGGCCGCAACGCCTGGCCCGGCACCGCGACCGCCGACGGACTCGAACTCCGGGACGGCGGCCTCCTCGTCCTCGCGGACCCGCTGCCGGCCGGTGCCCCGGCACTCGCGGTCATCGCCCCCGAAGCCGTCTCCGTCCACCGTGCCGAGCCCGGCGGCAGCCCGCGCAACATCTGGGCGGGCACCGTCCGGGAGATCACCACCAGCGGCAGTCGGCTGCGCGTCCTGATCACCTCACCGCAGGCACCGGACCTCGTCGCCGAGATCACCCCCCAGGCCGCGGCCGAACTCGGTCTGGCCGACGGGGTACCGGTGTGGACCAGCGTCAAGGCGACCGAAGTGACGACCGTGGCACTTTAGGCAGCGTCGGCAGAAACCGCCCGCCTCTCATCTCCGCGGACTGACTCCCGCCATGGTCAGCCCGAGCAGCCGGTCCGCCTCGGCTGCGGGGTCCTCGTGATGTTCCGTCGCCAGGGCGATACCGGAGATCAGCGCGACCAGATCGGCGACGGTCACGCCGGGTGTCACCGCGCCCTCCCGGGCGGCGCGCACCAGCAGCGGATCGGCCGCACCGGTGAGCTTCGTCGAGCAGGCGTTCACATGGGCCTCGTCCGGGCCGTCCGCCGCGTCGAGGGCCAGCGCGGTGGCCAGTCCACGGGCGGACGCGGCGTATGCGGTGAGGGCGCTGAGCCACTCCAGCAGCGCGTCGCGGGCGTCCGCCGCGCCGGCGAGGTCGACGGCGAGGGCGCACAACGCCTCGATCCTTTCGCGGAAGACCGCCTCCAACAGCGCGCGCCTGCTGGGAAAGTGCCTGCGCACCGTGGCCGATCCGACCCCCGCGATGCGGGCGATCCGTTCCAGGGAGGCATCTGCGCCGTGCGCGGCGACCTCCTCCTCCGCCACGTCGAGGATGCGCGTGTAGTTGCGACGGGCGTCCGCGCGCTGGCCGGGCATGGCGTCTCCTTCTGGGTTCCGAGTGACCTCACCGGTGCTCGCTTGCTAAGTGGCGGGCCCCTCCGTATCGTATCGAACCAGAAACGGCGGGGCCCGCCGTTTAGTCTCTGCGCGTCATTCGAGGAGCATCATGTCCACGGATCCCACATCTGCGCCGGTCCTCGTGACCGGCTCCACCGGCCGGCAGGGCGGCGCCACGGCGCGCGCCCTGCTCGCGGCGGGCATCCCCGTCCGGGCACTGGTCCGCGACTCCGCCACCGAGCGGGCCAGGGCCGTCGAGAAGCTCGGCGCCGAACTCGTCACGGGCGACCTCCTCGACCGCGACTCGGTCACCCGGGCCGCCGAGGGGACCCGCGCCGTCTTCTCGGTGCAGATGCCCGACCTGGCCGGCCGGGGCTTCGAGGGGGAGCTGGCCCAGGCGGTCAATCTGATCGAGGGCTCGCTGTCCGCCGGCGTGCCGCAGTTCGTGCACACCTCCGTCTCCGGCGCCGGACAGCACACCGAGGCGCCCGGCTGGGCCGAGGGCCGCTGGGCCGCGATGGAGCCCTACTACGCCACCAAGGCCGCAATCCAGGACCGGGTCCGTGAGGCGGGCTTCGCGCACTGGACCCTGATCAAGCCGGGCTTCTTCATGGAGAACTTCCTCCCCTCCATGGCCTTCCTGTTCCCGCGCGGTGTCGAGGGCGGTCTGGTGAGCGTCCTCAAGCCCGCGACCCGGCTCTCCCTGGTGGCCGTGGACGACATCGGCACGGCCGCGGCAGCAGCATTCGCCGCGCCGGAGCGGTTCGACGGGGTCGAGCTGGAGCTGGCGAGCGACTACCTGACCATGACGGACATCGCCGCGATCCTTTCCCGCTCCCTGGGCGCCGGGCTGGCCGCGCCCGACATGACCGAAGAGGAGGCCACCGCCGCCGGAATGCCGGGCATGGGAGCCTCGCACGAGCGCATGAACGTGGTCGGCCAGCCCGCACGCCCGGAGTTCGCACGCACCCTCGGCATCCCGCTCACGCCGTTCGAGGAGTGGGCACAGGCACACCTGCGGACCGGGGCCTGACGACGGCCGGCCCCGGGCCGCGGGCCCACGGACCGGACACCCTTGTGCGCGGCAGGCCGATCGCCGGTCAGCTCAGCTCACCGAGGTGAGCCGGGCGTACACGACGACGTTGCTGTCGTAGCCGGCCTTCCGGGAGAAGCCGCCGCCACAGGTGAGCACCCGCAACTCCGGCTCGGAGGAGTCCGCGTAGACGCGGTCGGCCGGGAAGTCGCTCTTGCTGACGACCTCCACGGCGTACACGGAGAAGACAGCGGTACTGCCGTCGGCGCGGCGGATCTCCATGCGGCGCCCCTTCTCGAGTGCGCCGAGACCGTAGAAGACTGCGGGGCCCGCCTTGTTGTCGACATGACCGACGACCACGGATGTGCCGGGTTCACCGGGGGTGGCGGAACCGTCGTACCAGGCAGCCAGGTTGTTGTCCGTCAGCGGCGGTGCGTCGATCCAGTTGTCCGCCCCGAGCCCGACCTTCCCCACCGGGGCGTCGACACCGATCGAGGGGATCGTGATCCGTTCGGGCGCGGAGCGAGGCAGGGGTGCGGGCGGCGGCCCCTTGGGCCACGCACCGGCGCCCGAGGGACCGGACGGGTCGCCCACGGCCGAGGCGGGCTGGGGCGGTCCGGCGGATCCCCCGAAGCCCTGCCTGATCAGCGACAGGCCGATCAGCAGGACGACGGCGAGGGTGCTCCAGCGCGGGCCGCTGCGCCCGGTGCCCGCGCCGTTCCGGTCCCGCCGTGCGGCTGCGGCCGGCTCAGGGAGTTCAGCGGGCTCGGTCCACTCGTGCCACACGGCTCTGCGCACGACTCCTCCACCTCCCGGTCCGGTGACGGCCGGGCCCGGCCCCACGCCGGGGCCAGGTCCGAGTGTTGCTGCGGTCAGGCGTTGCCGCCGGTGCGGCGGCGCAGCTTGAGGGCACCGAATCCCAGCACCCCGGCAACCAGGGCCGCCCCGCCGCCGATCTGCCCCGGGCTCATGCCGGCGACGCTGCCACCGGCACCGGCACGGACGCCGTTGTCGGGCTTCACCGGACCCGTGTGGTCGCCGTGGCCCGAGCCGCTTCGGATGGTCAGCGGCGTGGTGCCCTTCTCCCCCTTGCAGTCGAAGGTCACGTCGTACTCGGCGCCCGGCTTCGCGTCGTCGTCCACCCGGGCGGTGGCCGAGTGCCCCTCCTCAAGAGTGACGGTGTCGAAGACCCCGGAGGAGACGGTCACCGACGGGACCTCGCAGCCGGTGGCGTTGAGGGTCACCGTGCCGCCGGGTGCGACCGTCGACGGGGAGACGGTGAAGCCGAACGACGTGATGTTGTGGTTCCCGTCGTCGGCCAGGGCCGCCGGGGCAGTGACACCGAGGGCGGCGACCCCGAGCAGAGCAGCAGAAGCGACACGTATCACGCGCATGATCAATCTCCGGATCCTCGAAAGGCAGCTGCGGACCTTTTGTCCGCATGAGCGAGCTTTACCCCTCGGCACAGGTGACGCTAAGTGGCACCCGGGTGACCCGCCACTCGACCGCCTCACCCCTCAGCGCCGAATGGAGCAGCACCTGACCGGCCGGCCGCCGAGGTGATGCTCAGCAGTCTGACGGGGTCCGCGGACCGAGAGACGAAGCATGACGTCTGCGGCATAGCAGGCCGAATGATGGGCGCCCCTTTCGATCGAAACGATCAATTGCGTCGATTCCATTGAGCGATTGAACGCATGCGTGCTAAAAACCGGCTGACTTCACCGCGCTCGCCCGCCCATCTCCTGGCCTCCGGAGCACCCATGACACCCCCTCCTCCCCCACCCCACTGGTCCCGCCGCACGTTCCTGACGGCCACCGGCGGCACCGCGCTCGCGGCCGGCCTGACCGGGACCGGGACCGGCGCCGCCTCGGCCGCCCCCGCCACCACCGCACCGGCCGCCGACGGGACCGATGGCGCCTTCGGCACGCTGCGCACCAAGTGGCGCACCCTGATCCTGGGCGAGGGCTTCAGCCCGACAGCGGAACCCTTCCGGACGAAGCTCGCCACGCTCGGCACCCAGGCGACCGGCTTCCGGACCACCATGGCTCCGGCGGCCGGCTCGCTCTGGCCGGGCCTCGGCTACGCCGACCCGTCCCCGGACACCGACCAGGAGTCGTACGGCTACTCGGCCCGGATGAACGACAGCTTCACCCGGCTGAGCACCATGGCCCAGGCCTACGTCCAGCCGGGCACCGGAGTCACCGGGGACACGGCCCTGCGCGACGCCGTCATCACCGGCCTGGACCACCTCTGCTCGGACGTCTACAGCGCGGACGCCGAGCCCTTCGGGAACTGGTGGAACTTCCAGATCGGCTCGCCCCAGGCGCTCATGGACACCGCCGTGCTGCTCCACGAGCATCTGTCGGCCGAGCAGCTGGCCACGTACTGCCGGTCGGTGGACAGGTTCCTGCCGGACTCGGCGGTGGCGAAGTACACCGGCACCAGCACCGGGGCCAACCGGGTCGACCTGTGCCGCGGGATCATCCTGCGCGGTGTCGTCGGCGGCAGCGCGGAGAAGATCGCGCTGGGCCGTGACGCGCTGTCCCCGGTCTTCCCCTACGTCACGACCGGCGACGGCTTCTACGCCGACGGCTCGTTCGTCCAGCACACCGACGTCCCGTACATCGGGGGCTACGGCGCGGTCCTCCACGACGGCCTCGGCCGGCTGTTCGCACTGCTGCGGGACTCGACGTGGCAGGTGGACGACCCGGGCAGTCAGCTCTTCCTGGACACCGTCGACAACGCCATCGCCCCGTTCATCTACGACGGCCTGATGATGGACAACGTCTCCAGCCGGGGCATCAGCCGCGGTCTGACGGAGGCCGACTCCTTCCAGCTGCCGCAGGACGACCACACCCGCGCGCACAGCGTGATGGCCTCGGTGGTCCTGGTCGGGCAGGGAGCGAGCGCCGAGGAGCGGGCCCGCTGGAACTCCATGGTCAAGGGCTGGCTGCAACGCGACTCGTACGGCCCCGCGCTGAAGAATCCGAAGCTGAGCCTGGTCAACACGGCCCTGTTGCAGAAGCTGTTCGACGACGACGCGGTGAAGGCGTCACCCGAGCCGGCCGAGCACCGGACCTTCCACAACATGGACCGTGCCACCCACCGCCGTCGTGACTGGGGCGCGTCGGTCTCCATGGCCTCCGCCCGCATCGCACACTACGAGTTCGGCAACGGCGAGCACGCCCGCGGCTACCACACCGGGTCGGGGTGGCTGTCCTGGTGGGGCGGCGACCACGGCCTGGGGCAGTACTCGGACACCTACTGGCCGACCGTCGACCCGTACCGGCTGCCCGGGATCACCGTCTCGAAGAAGCCCCTTCCGGACGGGTTCGGCGGCGACTGGGGCAACCCGAAGCCGGACACCGCCTGGGTGGGCGGTACCACCGACGGCGAGTTCGGCACCACCGGACAGCATCTGCGGGGCATCGGCAGCACGATGACCGCGAAGAAGTCGTGGTTCTGGCTCGACGACTCGATCGTCTGCCTCGGCGCGGGCATCACCTCGGCCGACGGCACCCCCGTAGAGACGGTGATCGACAACCGCAACCTGGGTGCGTCCGGCACCGCCGTGCTCACCCTCAACGGCATCCCGCAGCCGGGCACCCAGGGCCGGCACACCACACGCAGTCACATCAGGTGGGCGCACATCCGGGGCCACGCCGGCTATGTCTTCCCGCAGGCGGGCGGCGCCCGGGTCAACGCCCTGCGCGAGGAGCGGACCGGCGCGTGGAAGGACATCAACGCCGGCAGTTCGCCCACCCCGTTCACCCGCCGCTACCTGACGCTGTGGCAGGACCACGGCACCGACCCGCAGGACGCCTCGTACGCCTACATCCTCATGCCCGGCGCCGGTGAACTCCGCACAGCCGCCCGCGCCCTCGACCCGCTGTGGCTGCGGATCCTCGCCAACACCTCGCGTCAGCACGGCATCCACGTCCCCTCGCTCGGCTTCACCGGGATCAACTTCTGGTCCGCGGGTACGGTCGGCAAGGTCACGGCCGACGCACCGGTGAGCGTGCAGATCCGGGAGCGGCGCGACGGAACGGCGACGGTCTCGGTGGCCGACCCGTCCCGCAGCGTCAAGGGCCTGACCCTCGTCTGGAAGCGGGCGGTCACGTCCGTTGTCTCGAAGGCCCCTGCGGTCACCGATGCCCGGACCGGTCCCTCCCTCGCCCTCACGTTCGGCGACCTCAGCGGCAGCTACGGAGCGACGCACCGGGTCAAGGTCCGCACAGCCTGACCCGAGGCGCCTTCGTCCCGGGCCCGCCGCCCCGTGCGCGCGGGCACCGGACCGGCACCATCCATCCACGCCCCTCACCTCCGCGGGCTGCCCCACCGGCCGGCGGAGGTGCCCCACTCGGGAGGTCCGACCATGCGCAAGTCCCTTCTCGCCACTGCCGCCGCGACGTTCGCCTGGTGTCTCGTGGCAGCCCATCCCGCCGGTGCGTCCGTGATCTGGAACGGCGATGCCTCGGCGGGGACAGCCGCATTCGGCGGAGTCCTGTGCGACTCCCCCGGCAGCGTCACCGCTCAGGACAACAACGACGGCCGGGGCACGGTGTTCAAGTTCAACAAGCCGCTCGGGCTGCTGCGTTGCGAGGCCCACGGCATCGAAGTCGGCGGCTCCCGCTACACGTTCAGGAACAACAGCACCTACTACCTGGGCTGGGACACCTCGACCAACACCCCGGACGCGGGGACGATCTTCCAGTGGAAGTCGTACGGCACCAACGACGAGAACCAGCAGAACTATCCGGTCCTGATGAAGGTCGAGGGCGGGGTCCTCAAGCTCTTCCACATCGAGGTGGGCGAGGTCTGGACCCTCAAGTGGTCGACCCCGGTGACGACCAGCACGTACAAGCGGATCGTGCTCGGCATCCACACCTCCACCGACGCGTCCACCGGCTGGGTCGAGGCGTACTACAACGGCTCGAAGGTCGCGGAGTTCTCCGGCCGTACCTGGGACGACCTGGGCAACGACACCCGGTGGGGCAGTTACGGAGCCGAGGTGCAGGACAAGCGGGTCATCAACTGGGTCGACGGGCTGAAGGTCGGCACCACGTACGCGGATGTGGCGACCTAAGTGTGTTGAACCGCAGCGTTGTTGACTCGGCTGATGGGTGGCTTGCCGTCGAGGCGGCAGAGCCCTTCGGCTTGGGCCGGCCTCGGTAGTGGCCATCGCGCCCGTGGGCGGGGCAGCCGCGGAGGCTGATCCCCGGATCCGGGCCCCGGGCCGTGCGAGGGCCTTGCCCGCTATCGCGCGTGGCCCGGGGCTGAGGGTGAGGAGGCTCTGAGCTGGGATCACGGGAGGGGCGGCAGACTGCTCAGCTACCTGGCCGAGGCATCGCTCCCGCCCCTCTCCGCCGGAATCCGTATCATCCGGCTCATGACTCGTGTGCGACGTCGCGTGATCAAGGCCATGGTGGCGACGCTCGGCTCCGCGGCCCTGGTGGCGTGGGTGCTGATGCTGCTGCCATCCGTCAACGACGCCGTCCTCGGCGACAAGCCGCGCGAGCGGAAGGATTTCGCGCGCATGTGTGAGGGGGGTGAGCCGTTCCCGCGTGCGGCGTCGTACGAGCCGGGTTCGGCACCGCACCCATGGGTGGTCATCGAAGACGGGTGGGACCCGTACTCCTCCATGGGCACGACAAAGAAGGAGTCGGCGGGGAGGAAGGATCCGGATCCGGATTCGGTGCAACTGGTGGCGTGCAGCGCGGTGTCCGGGTCGATACCGGATACGGATATCCCCTGCGTGTACGACCGACACGGTGTGGGCGCGGCCACCATGAGCATCAAGTTCGCCCAGGGCCGCAGCACCGTATACGTCCGTGAGGCGCGGACCGGCGACCTGATCCGCAAGGCCGTGCTGGAGGGCGACGAGAAGGTGGAATGCTCCGAGACCGTCACCACCACGGAGCCTGACTACACGCGCCCGAATCGGGACGCCTACGTAGACCTGTTCGCCGAAGTTGCTGCCACCCGGGACAGCCCTTAGGCCGTGTCCGCGAAGTCTGTCGATCGTGGGTACATCGTGTTGGGGCGAGATGAGTTGACTGACGAGGCGTGGGCTGCGGTGGAGCCGTTGCTGCCACGGTCGCGTACGGGGCGGCCGGTCCCGAGGCGGACCGACTGCCAAGATTCATCTGGCCTGCGACGGACAGGGCCGCCCACTTCAGGGCCATGGCCACTCTCGCCTGCCTACGACTCCGGCTCCCATGACTTTGCGGACACGAGCCAGGACATCCGGCGGAACGGGACCGCCGCCGTCCTCATCCGGGCTCGGGAGCGAGGAGGGGTCAGCACGCTAGGAGCCCTCGTCTCCCTCGACGTTGGCCACCATCCTGCGCAGCACCCTGAGCGCGGCCACGTACTCCTCGTCGCTGATTCCCTCGTGGACCACAGCACGCAGTCCGGTCACCAGCTCGCGCAGCCGCACCCTGGCCGCCTCCCCCGCTTCGGACAGGTGCAGCCGCTGCCCCGCGTCGGTCCTGAGCCAGCCACGGTGGATCAGCTGGTCGACGACCCGCGCGATCTCGTGCTGCCCGTCCGCGAGGGGAGTCAACTGGCCGATGACCTCCTCGCGGGTCGGCGCCCCGGTCCCCCCGTGCACACGGTTCAACACCCAGTACTGCGGCTGCGTGACGTCGATCCTGGCCATGGCGTCACGCAGGTGCCGGGTGACCGACGCATGGGCGAGACCGCTCCAGTAGCCGATGGGCTGGGTGGCCAGCATGTCATCGGTGGCGGCCGGATCGGCCGGTGCCTGGTCGGTGGTGGTGCCGGTCGGCGGTTTCATGGCCGTGACGCTACAGCTCACCGGCACCGGAGAGAAAACGGTCCTGCCCCTGCACCCGGTCGTGCGCCTCACTCGCTCCGCAGGACGCCCGTACCCGCAACTCGGGGAGCAGCTCAAGGTGCTGACGCGGCGTCGGCCTGCTGCCCGACGCGCGCTCGGCCAGGCGCTGCAGAATGAGCTTCGCCGCCAGCTCCCCCACCGCACGCTTCGGCGGTGCCACGGCCGTCAGCGGTACGTCGGACAGCCCGGCGACCTCGTCGTCGTAGGCGATGACGGCCAGGTCTGCGGGGATACTGATGCCTCGGGACTGCAACCGTGGCACCAGCACGATCGCGTCCTCGTCGCTGTGGACGAGGACCGCGGTGACGCCGCGGTTCCTGACCGCGTCGACGAGGTACTCCGCCATCTCGTCGTACGCACCACGCTCCCTGACGTCCGGTGACCCCGGCACGGGCGTCAGCCCGAGCGATTCCACGGCCGCCAGGTATCCGGCAGTGATCTGCGCGGCGTGCGGCCCCTCCTGGAGCACCGCGGCGACGGACCGGTGGCCGAGTTCGGCGAGGTGGCCCACCGCTTCGGCGGCGCCGTGAGCCCGGTCGGTGCGCACCCGGTCGAGTCCCGCGGCGGGGTTGCCTGCCGGCGCCGAGCGCTCGACCAGGACGGCCGGCACGGGGCACTCCAGCAGCCACTTCTCCTGGCCACCGACGGGCACGCCGCCGAACCAGCTGGGTGCGATCAGCAGGCCCTCGGCGCCACCGGCCAGGAGGTGTTCCGCCTGCACCGGGTCCTCGGTGTCCACATAGCCCGACATCCCCAGTACCAGCCGGCCGCCGCGGGCCTCCACGGCCTCCCGGGCACCGCGCACGATGTCGGCGAAGATGAAGGTGGTGGTCGGCACGATCATTCCGATCACGGCGCCCTCCGCAGCCGGGTGCCGCGCCTCCGGTGCGGGCCGGTCCGTCGGCCACACCACGGCCCCGTGCAGCCGCCGCAGACTGCCCCGGGCGGCCAGCGTCTCCACGTCCCGCCTCAACGTCACCGCGGAGACGCCGAGTTCGGACGCAAGCTCGGCGACCCGGAGACTGCCGCGCTGCCGGACGATCTCGAGTACCCGCTCATGGCGCTGGTCGACATGCAGTCGCATGGGCTCCCCCTGTGGCAAGGCCGGACGGCCGTGGGGAGCGACTCCCCGCAGGTCACGGTATCGCCGGACAGCGTATCGAACGGTTCCGCTCAAGACGATCGTTCCGCGCATCGGTCCTGGTAACGGGAGACGTCCTGCCACGCTGGGGGAAGGAGGCGGCCTCGGCTCGGCCATGTGCCCGGCATGCTGCGGTTCGACGCCCCGACTGCCGGACAGGTGGCCCCGCACGCCTCTGCGCCGGCGGCCGAACCCGATGTGAGCTGGACCCGTAGAGGGGCAAGGGCCGACTCGGGGTGGCTCGTCAGGCTTGACCCTCACGTTGCGTGAGGCTTCATGGTGGGGTCCATGAGCGACTACTACAACGCCTTCGAGATGAGCCCCGTACCCGATCCCGGCCCGGCCGCGGTACCGCCGGAGCCGTTCCTCGGCATCTACGGAATGCCCGCGTTCGCCACGATCCCCACGAGCGATCTGGCGGCGTCGGTGGACTTCTGGATTCGAGGGCTCGGTTTCGTCGAGCTGTTCAGCATCCCCGGCCGGCTGGTGCACCTGCGCCGGTGGGCGTTCCAGGACGTACTCCTCGTCCCGGCGAGCGTCCCGGAACAGACACCAGCCATGAGCCTCAGCTTCGCGTGCGTGCTCAGCCAGGTCGATTCGCTTGTCGAGTCCTGCCGTGCGTTGCGCCCGGACTCGGTCGACGGCCCACGGGACACGCCCTGGAACACCCGCGATGTGGAGGTGATCACCCCCGAGAACGCACGGATCGTTCTCACTGCGGCGAAGCCCTTCGATCCGGCGAGTCAGGAGGCGCGAAACCTTGAGGCCATCGGGATCACCGCACCGGACCTCGGCGGCGGCGAGAATGAGGAGCATGCCTGATGCCACTTCCGCCGACGGCCTGACCGTCGGGCAGGTCGCGACGCGTCTGAGCCTGACGGTCCGCACCCTGCACCACTGGGACGAGATCGGCCTGGCGCGGCCTTCACTGCGCACGCCTGCCGGTTACCGCCTCTACACCGCTGATGAGCTGGAACGCCTGCAACGCATCGTCGTCTACCGCGAGATCGGTCTCGGTCTGGACAGGATTCGGGCCGTCCTGGACGACCCGGCCGCAGACGTGCCCGGTGCGTTGCGCGCGCAGCGCACCCAGGTTGCTGAGCGGATCGAACGCCTCAAGCGGCTCGGCGCCGGACTGGACCGGATGATCGACGCCCACGAGCACGGCCTGCTGCTGACCATCGAGCAGCAGGCCACGATCTTCGGCCCGAACTGGGACCCGGACTGGCCCGCCCAGGCCCATAAGCGCTACGGAGACACGCCGCAGTGGCAGCAGTACGCCGAACGCTCGGCCTCGCGCAGTCCGGAGGACTGGCAGGCCATCGCCGAATCCGTCGCCGGACTGGACCGCGCCCTCGGGGATGCGATGGACGCAGGTGTCACACCCGGCAGTCCGGAAGCGAATCAGCTCGTGGAGCGGCACCGCGAGGTCTTCGCCTCGTACTTCCCCCTGACCAGACAGATGCAGGTCTGTCTGGGCCGCAGGTACGAGGCCGATCCGGGGTTCACCGCCCACTACGACGGGGTCCGCCCCGGCCTCGCCACGTGGTTCCGTCAGATCGTCGACGCCAGTGCGCGCATCCACGGCATCGACCCCGACACCGCGACCTGGGAGTAGAGCGCGGTCCCGGGAGCCTGCAGCCGGTCAGCCCACACCGTGACCGGGTACGGCCAGGACCACTCCGGGCGGTCAAACCGGGCCCGATCCTCAAGAATCCCCCCTGTGCGCTCCGGGTATGGATATGACGGCCCGGACAGCCCTCAGGGCAGTTAGTCGAAGTAGTGGCCTTCCTCGATGTCAGCGATCAGCCCTGGGTGCGTGGGCAGCCAGCCGAAGCGTTCCCGGGTCAGCGCACTCGACGTCGGACTGTCGATCGGGACCAAAGGGGCGAGCGGGCCGAAGTGCCGGCTCGCCTCCTCGGCCGCCAGACTCACGGCCGGGAGCTCCAGCCGGCGGCCGATGACCTCGGCGATGTCCCTGAACGGCACCCCTTCCTCGGCGACCGCGTGCACAGGTGTACCGGGCGGGGCGGATTCCACGGCCAGCCGGAACAGGGTCGCGGCATCGCGTCGGTGCACCGACGACCAGCGGTTCGACCCGTCGCCGACGTAGGCGGACACTCCTGCCGAACGGGCCACGCCGATCAGCATCGAGACAAGACCACGCGTGTCCCCCTGGCCGTGCACGGTCGGCGCCAACCGCACCGACGACGCGCGCACGCCGCGCTCACCCATGGCGAGGACGGACGTCTCCACGGGGAGCCGCAAGCCGGTGAGTGCGTTGGGAACGGCGGGAGTCTCCTCGGTCAGCAGCCGCCCCGAGGTGCGGCCGATGACTCCCGAGGTGACCACGAAGGGTCTGCCGGTCTTCTCCAGCTCCGAACCGATCGCCTCCACGGCGTTCAGTTCGGCCTGCGCGCGGGCGGCCGAGTCGGTGGTCTCCGAGAGGTGCTTGTTGGCGGCGAAGATCACGCCGTCCGCCTCCGCTGCTCCGGCGCGCAGACTCCCGAGATCGCCGAGATCACCTCGGTGCACCGCCACGCCGGCCTTCGTCAGAGTCGCGACGGCGGCGTCGGAGCGGGCGAGACCGATGACCTGGTGACCCGCCTGGAGCAGCTCGCCGACGATGGCCGATCCGACATATCCGGTGGCTCCTGCGACGAAAATACGCACGGTGAGAGTCCTTGATCGCTTGGGGCTTGGCCCGGCGCTGCGAGGCGACGGGTTCGTTCTCCGACGGTAGGAGCCGCAGGAGCACGGCGTCCAAGACCTGTTCCGCACCACCTGATACGGATCAGGTATCACGCGTACGATGCGGAGGTGACCAGCGTTCACGTGCCCCCGGTCGACTTCGATCTACGCCTGGTGCGGTATTTCACCGTCGTCGCCGAGCACGGGAACTTCCGCCGTGCAGCGGCCGGGCTGCGGGTTGCGCAGCCTTCGTTGAGCCGGCAGATCCAGCGCCTCGAAGGGCAGTTGGGCGTCCGTCTGCTCGACCGCACGACCAGGGGCTGCGAGCTCACGGAGGCGGGACGCACCTTCCTCCCGCAGGCACAGGCACTTCTGCGCGCCGCGGAGCTGGCCGTGACGACGACGCGCGCCAGCGGGGAACCCGGCGCGGTCACGATCGGGTACGCGGGCGGGCTCGTCATCACCACCGCGGTGCGCGAGCTGCGCTCCCGCCGGCCCCTCGCCGAGGTCGCCACCCTGCACCTCGACTGGAGTGAGGTGCACACGGCCCTGCTCGACCACCGCGTGGACGTGGTCGTCGCCCGGGAACCGTTCCCCACCGACCGGCTGCGGACGACACCCCTGTACGAGGAGCCCCGGGTGCTCCTGATGCCGGCATCGCATCGCCTGGCGGGCAGGGGTTCGGTCACGGTCGACGACTTCGCCGACGAGCCCCTCGTCAGCTATCCGGACACCGCCTATGACGCCTTCTGGCGGATCAGTCCCCGCCCGGACGGACGCCCGGCACCCGTCGGCCCGCTCGTCGAGGCGCACGCGGACAAGCTCGAATCCGTCGCCGGCGGCGAGGCCCTCGCCCTGGCGCCCGCCTCCGGCGGGAACGGCGTACCCAGACACGATCTGACGGCCGTTCCGGTCAGCGGGATCGAGCCGTGCCGCGTCGTGCTCGCGACCCGTGCCCGCGAGCACAATCGCCTGGTCACGGCCTTCGTCGAGGTGGCCCGATCGCATCTCCCCGGTGATGACGCGCTCCGAGCCGGCTCCGGAGACGCGTACGGTTCCGCCTGATTCACCGCGTGACCCATCGGCAGCACCGGGATCATCACCGCGGGCAGGCGCTGCGGCAAGACGGCCACAACCCGGCCTATATGTCCGTGTTTTCATCATGCGCAACCGAGGGTTGACCATTCCGGAAAGTGCCTCTACGTTTCTCGCAGCCCACTGGTACATCGATTAACCACATGGTTAACGTCCTGGTTGGAGACATCCCGCTGTGCGCTCATCCCTGAGTCGGCGCGGTTTCCTCGCTGCGGGTTCCGGCGTCGCCGCCGCTGCCGCAGTCCCCGCTCTGTCCGGCTGTTCCACGCTCGCCTCGGCCGATTCCGACCCCGGCACCCTGCTCGTGCACACCCAGCTCGGCACCACCGCGCCGGGCTCTCCCACCTACAAGGCCGTCGTCAAGCAGTTCCACGAGGAGAACCCGGGGCTCCGGGTCAAGAACCTCGTCAACGGCGACGACCTTCCGCAGGTGTACGAAACGTCCCGGCTGGCCCGCAAGGAGCCGGACGTGGTCATGGTCAATCTCTACGACAAGACGCTCGCCTGGACCGATGTCGGTGCCACCGTCGACGTGTCGGGTTACCTCGACGACTGGGGGCTGCGCGAACGCGTACTGCCCGCGGCCCTGGAGGAGTGGACCGACTCCAAGGGCAGGCTGCGGGCCTTCCCCTATTTCGCCACCAACTGGCCCGTCGCCTACAACACCGCCCTGCTCGAGCGGGCCGGGGTCGGTTCCGTCCCGACCACCGGTGACCAGCTCATCGGCGCCGCCCGCAAGCTGCGGGCCAAGGGCATCGCGCCGGTCACCGTCGGCGGCAACGACTGGACGGGGCAGAAGCTGCTGGCGCAGATCATCCAGACCTTCCTCACCCCCGACGAGGCCAAGAAGGTCTACACGAGCGGTGACTTCAGCGGCAGCCGGGGCGCCCGCGAAGGTATCGACTACTTCGTCCAGCTGCGGGATGCCGGAGTCTTCGCCGACAAGGCGCAGGGGCTGACGTCCGACACGATGACCACGCAGTACAACACCGAGGCGGCGGCCATCCAGTCCGCGATGTCCTCGGCGCTGGCGAAGGTCTCCCCGAAAGCGGTCGCGCACACCGAGGTCGGCGGCTGGCCGCTGGCGCCCGGTGCCTCGCACAGCAAGCCGACGATCCTGCGCTCGTACACCCTCATCGGCTTCTGGATCAGCCCCAACGGCGTCAAGAAACTGTCCTCGGTCGAGAAGTTCCTGCGCTTCATGTACCGGCCCGAGGTCGTCTCGCGCTTCATCACCGAGAGCGGGCGGGACATGGCCCTGGTGACGGACACCGTCAGCAAGCAGTTCCCCCTGGTGGCCAAGGCCCAGCAGCTCGGTGGCCGGGTCGGCCAGGTACTCCTGCCCGATCTGTACGTCCCCCCGACGGCCACCCAGCCACTGATCACGGCGACCAGCACCGCCTTCACCCGGGGGACGAGCGCGGCCGCCGTGCGCTCCGCCCTCGAATCCGCCTACCGCACGGCCTGATCCGCGCGCCCGAGCCCTCTGCGAGTCCCTCATGACGTTGCTCTCGTCCGCCCCGGGCGGCGCGTCGGTCCGCCGGCCGGCCCCGCCGTCGCCGCCTCCCGCTCCCCCGCGCCGCAAGCAGGGCGGGGTCATCCTCGCCGTGCCGGCTCTGGTCTGGTACCTCGTCTTCATGGTCGGCCCGCTGGTCGCCATCTTCGTCATCGCCGTGCTGCACTGGCCCGGCATGCTCCAGCCGGTCTCCTTCGCCGGTCTCGGCAACGTCCGTACCGTCTTCGACGACCCGGTCTTCTGGGAGTCGGCCGGCAACACCGCCATCCAGCTCGTCATCGCGCTGCCGGTGATGATCGTGTGCGCGTACATGCTGGGGTACTACGTCGCGCAGCAGCCGCCGGGCCACCGCATCCTGCGGTACCTGCTGTTCATCCCCGGGCTGATCTCCACCCCGGCCAAGGCGATGGTGTTCTACGCCGTGCTCTCGCCGGACGGACTGCTCAACGGCGGTCTGGACAAGATCGGTCTCGGCTCGCTCACCGACGCCTGGCTCGCCTCGCCGTCCACCGCCCTGTACTGCCTGATCCTCCTCGACGTGTGGAGCGGCATCGGCTTCACGGCCGTTCTGTTCGCCGCCCGGCTGGGCAGCGTGCCGGACGAGATCGGTGAGGCCGCGCAGCTCGACGGTGCCGGTCACTGGCGCGCCATGTGGCGCATCCACTTCCCCGTGATCCGTGACTTCGTCGGTGTCGTGACGATGCTTCAGTTCCTGTGGACCCTGTTCGGCTCCGCGCAGAACGTCCTGCTGCTCACCCAGGGCGGCCCCGGAAGCTCGTCGACGACGTTGTCCTTCCTCGTCTACCAGAAGGCGTTCATCGCGGCCGACCTGGGCTACAGCCAGACCGTCGGTGTGGTCCTGTTCCTGCTCGGTCTGGCCGGGCTGCTGACCATCCGTCGCGTCTTCCGCCAGAACTACTGATCGGAGCGGTTCCATGAAGTTCGGAAGGTCCTGGCTGGCGGCCCATGTCCTCGCGTGGCTGTACGCGGCGCTGCTGGTGGTCCCCCTCTATTACCTGCTGGTCTCGGCGTTCAAGACGAACGACCAGATCTTCGGGAGCCCCTTCTCCCTGCCGACCTCGTTCTCGTTGCACAACTTCGGGGAGGCGTTCTCCTCGGCCGACCTGGGGCCGGCCATCGTCAACTCGGTGCTGGTCACCGTGCTGGCACTGGCGCTCACCCTGGCGCTCGCGATACCTGCGGCCTTCGCCATCGCCCGCACGGAGGGACGTCTGGGCGCGTTCGTGGAGCGGGTCTTCTCGCTGGGCTTCCTGGTCCCGACGTTCGCCGCGCTCTTCCCGACGTTCCTGCTGGCCGCCGCGACCGGGCTGTTCCACACCCGGGCGTTCATGGTGCTGTTCCTGCCGGCCACGGCGATGCCGCTCTCCGTCGTGATCCTGGTGCAGTTCATGCGGACCATCCCGCACGAGATGGAGGAGGCGGCGCGGTTGGACGGCGCGTCCACCTTCGCCGTGCTGCGGCACATCTACACACCGATGTGCATGCCGGGGATCGCCACCATCCTGCTGCTGAACTTCCTGACGTTCTGGAACGAGTACCTGTACTCCCTCGTCATCATCGGACCCGACCCCGAGCAGCGCACCGTGCAAGTCGCCCTGCCCACCCTCAAGTCCCTCACCGGCACCGACTACGGCATTCTGACCGCAGGCACCGTGCTGACGCTGATCCCGGTCTGGGTGGTGTACACGGTGCTCCAGAAGCGTATGCAGCAGGCTCTCGTCAGCGGGGCGGTGAAGATGTGAAGGAACGTCTCAAGGAGCGTCCCGAGGACGCGGAAGGCGTCACGGGCGCAACACGAAGTAGCGGAACCGATGGCGTCGGGGGCACGCCGCCCGGCAGGCGCGGGGGCGCCGAAGGCAACGTCCGGCCCACGATCAAGGCCGTGGCCGCCGCGGCCGGGGTCTCCACCGCCACGGTCTCCCAGGCGGTCAACGGCCGGGGCCGGATCTCGGAGGCCACCCGCCGGCGGGTCCTGGACGCGGCGGCCGATCTCGGCTGGTCCCCCAGTGCGTCCGCGACGGCCCTGCGGCGGGCCAGGACCCGGACGATCGCGCTCGTCGTCCGGCGCCCCACCGACGTACTCGGCGCCGACCCGCACTTCAGCGAACTGATCACCGGTCTGGAGGGCGAACTGGCCCCCCGGGGCTACGGTCTGCTGCTCCACCTGGTCGCCGGCATGGACCAGGAGAGCGCGCTGTACGAACGGCTCGTCGCCGAGGGCCGCATAGACGGTGCGGTGCTGACCGACGCACGGGCGGACGACCCGCGCCCGGAGCTCCTGCACGGTCTCGGGCTGCCGGCCGTGCTGCTGGGCTCACCGGACGCCGCGGCGCCGGTGCCCGGCGTCGGCCTCGGGCAGCAGGGCGCCGGCGTCCGCGAGGCCGTCACACATCTGCTGGAGCTCGGGCACCGGCGCATCGCGTACATCGCGGGCCCGGCCGAGCTGGTGCACACCCGGCTGCGCCGGGCCGCCTTCGAGGAGGCTCTCGCCGAGGCCGGGCTGCAACCCGCGGCCGTCCGGCACACCGACTTCACGGAGGCGGCTGCCGTCGCCGTCACCGAGGAGCTGCTCGCTCTGCCCGACCGGCCGACCGCCCTGGTGTTCCCCAACGACTCCATGGCCGTCTGCGGCATCGGGACGGCGCAGCGCGGCGGGCTGCGGGTTCCGGCGGACGTGTCGGTGGTGGGGTACGACAACCTGCCGCTCGGCCGCTGGCTGCACCCGCGGCTCACCACCGTGGACCAGCAGGTGCAGCGGGTCGGTGCGGCCGCCGCCCGCGCTCTGCTCGTCCAGTGCGGCGAGGACGTACCCCCGCCGGTACTCGACGGGCGGCCGCGTCTGGTCGTCCGGGAGTCGACCGGTCCGCTGCCGTCCGCCTCCTGAGCCATGCGTCCCCCACCGCACATCGCACGCGGCCCGCCCGCCCACGACAAAGCTTCCCCGGCCGGGAACGCCCTGCCGCCGGCCGCACCGATCCACCCCCCCGCACTTCGAAGAGGTCAGAGCAAGACCATGCGACGTCACAGCGCCCAGCTCACCCATGACTCCGCCGTTCTCCCCTGGCTCGGCGCCAACTTCTGGTCCCGCACCGGCGGTCCGCTGATGTGGCGGAACTACGAGCCGAAGACGGTCCGCGAGGAGCTGGCCGTCCTTCGGGACCACGGGCTGAACATGACCCGGTCGTTCTTCTACTGGCCCGACTTCCACCCCGAGCCCGGCCGGATCGACGAGGAGCTGTGCGACCGCTTCCGTGACTTCCTGGACGCCCACACCGAGGCCGGGATGGGTACGGTGCCCACCTTCATCGTCGGCCATATGTCGGGCGAGAACTGGGATCCGGCCTGGCGCGGGGACCGCGATCTGTACGAGGACGTGTGGCTCGTCGGGCGGCAGGCGTGGTTCGTCTCCCAGATGACCCGCCGCTTCAAGGACCACCCCGCGGTCACCGGCTGGCTGATCACCAACGAGATGCCGGGCTACGGCCGGATCTACCAGGTCGACCCGCCCTCCAGCGATGTCGTCACCGCGTGGGCGCAGTTCATGTGCGACGCGGTCCGCGCGGCGGGCGGCACCCAGCCGGTGTCGCTCGGGGACGGCGCGTGGGGCATCGAGGTGACGGGCCGCGACAACGGCTTCTCGCTGCGGGACACCGCCGAGTACGTCGACTTCGTCGGGCCGCACGTCTACCGCTCTGACACGGACCGGCCGCGCCAGCACTACCGCGCCGCGTTCGAGTGCGAACTCGCCGCCGTCACCGGCCAGCCGGTCGTGCTGGAGGAGTTCGGGCTGTCCACCGACACGGTCTCGGCGGCCAACGCGGGTGTGTTCTACCGGCAGACCCTGCACAACTCGCTGCTCGGCGGGGCCACCGGCTGGATGGCGTGGAACAACACGGACTACGACGACCTGTGGGAGCAGTCGCCCTACGACCACCACCCGTTCGAGATGCACTTCGGGATCACCGACCGCACCGGCCGGCCGAAGGAGCCGCTGCGGGAACTGGCCGATTTCGCCGAGGTGCTGAAGCGCGTCGACTTCGCGCGGTGCCGACGTTCGGACGCCGACACCGCGCTGGTCGTGCCCGCCTTCCTGGAGCGCGGCTACCCCTACAGCCGTCCCGCCGACCGGCCGCTGATCTTCACCTCGCTGCACCAGGGGTATGTGGCTGCGCGCGGCGCCGACCTGCCCGTGGCGTTCGCCCGGGAGGCGGACGGTCTGCCGGCCGACGCCGCGCTGTATCTGCTCCCGTCGACACGGCAGTTGACCACCCGCACCCGCAGGGCCCTGGAGGAGCGGGCCCGCGCCGGCGCCACGGTCTACCTGTCGTTCTGCTCGGGTGAGTACCCGACGACGCGCGGTCCGTGGTTCCACGATCTGGACGGCCTGTTCGGTGTGGAGCTCCAGCTCTCCTACGGGGTCGCGGAACCGATCGAGGACGATGTCCTGGAGATGACGTTCACCGAGGACTTCGGCTGCATCGCCGCGGGCGAGACCCTGACGTTCCCGGTCGCCGGCAACGAGGACAGCCGCGCCTATCTGCCGGTCGTCCCGGTGGACGCCCGGGTCGTCGCCACCGACGCGCACGGCCGCCCGGCCCTGCTGTGCCACGAGACGGGCGAGGGGCGTACGGTCCTGGCGACCTACCCGCTGGAGCACATGGCCGCCCGCACGGCCCGTGCCAACCCGGAGCAGACGCATCGGCTGTACGCGGCGCTCGCCGAACTCGCCGGTGCCACCCGGCCGGTGACGGTCGACACCCCGTTCGTGGCCGCCGACACGCTGGTCCGCGAGGACGGTGCCCGCTTCGTGTGGCTGGTGAGCCAGTCGGCCGACGAGCTGACCGTCCGTCCTTCGGCGGACGGGGAGCTGCGGGAGCTGACCGGTGGGGATCCGGTACGGGACGTGGTGATCGCCCCGTACGGGGTGCGTGTCCTCGAACTGCGCTGAGACAGGGCGTCCGGTTGGGGCCGGCCCCACGCCCCCCCCCCAACGCCGACACACCCCCCACCATTTTTTACACCCCCCCCCCCCCCGCAAATTAGTCCACCCAAATTCCCACCCCCAAAGACCCGA
>NZ_JBHVWF010000120.1:0-25040 GCF_042882365.1 Streptomyces sp. NPDC058221
GTGCCGGCCTTCATGCCGGCGTTCGTGCGTGCCGGCTCTCCCGACCGTACGTCCGCACCCCTGCCCGAACGCGGCAGAGCCGCAGCGGTGCGCCCGGGGAGAGCCCATGGGATGACGTGAATGGAGCAGACGGCGGCCACCGGTCAGGCAGCGCGACGTCCGCCCGCGTGTCCGGATCTCAACGCGCACCCCGGGCCAGGGCCCGCACGGCGCGGCCGAACCAGTCGAGTGCCGGCGCCAGCGGGGTCGGGGCCGGCCAGCCGTTGATCACCGCGAGCAGCTGGAGGTAGCGCTCCCGGCGCGGCTCGTTCGCGGTGTCGGCACGGGCGAGAAGCAGCCGCCGGAGCTCTCCGTCGTCCGGGGCACGGAAGAGGCGCGCGCAGTCCGCCGTCACCGCCGCGACCACGGATGCCGCCTGCGGGGAAGCAGGATCGATGCCCGCGGCCAGGGCCGGTCCGGCGTGGTCCCGGATCACCGCTTCGGGATGGCGGCCGGGGACCGGGGACGCGGCTTCGGCACGGTCCGTCACATGTTGTCCGACGCTGCGCCGCATGAGGGCGCGGAATTCGGGGTCCTGGGACAGTTCGGCCAGTTCCACCCATGCCCCGGTCTGCTCCGGGCTTGGGTCGGCGGGCAGTTCGGGCGTCATCGACCGCAGGACGCCCGCGATGCCGGACGCCGGGTCCAGGCCGCCACGAACCGCGTCGAGGAAGTCGTCCGTCAGTCTCCGGCGCTCGTCCTCGGAGAGTCCGGCCAGTCGGTGCATGAGTTCCATCTCCTCAGGTGTGGAGCCGCGTCGTGCCACGGCTGTGAGCACCGCGCGCCGCAGGTGCAGCACCCGGATCTGTACCGCGAGCGCCTCGGCGTGCACGGCTGCGACCTCCGGCAACGGGGTCTCCCGTTCCACCACCTCGCGGATCGCGGACAGCCCGATGCCGAGCTCGCGCAGTGTCCGCACGAGACGCAGCGCGGCCACGTCCTCGGGTGCATAGCGGCGGTATCCGGCCGGGCTCCGGCCGGCCGGCGGCACGATCCCCCGGTCGGAGTAGGAGCGGATCGCCTTGACCGACAGCCCGGTCCGCCGGGCCAGCTCACCGATCGAGAGATGTGTGTCGTCGTTCATGGGCTCACCCTCTCGTCTCCCCCCGGGGGAGACTCAAGGGACGGGGCGCCGGCCGGGACGGCGTGCGAAATGCTCGGTACGGCTGCGCCCCGGCCCGACGGTGACACCGCCCTGACGGCCCACCGATCAACTACTCTTACGCGCAACACCGTTGATCAATCCAGACACCGGGACGGAGAGCCGTTCATGTCCACCCAGCTCATCGACGCGGTGCTCTGTGACATCGACGGTGTGGTCAGGCACTGGCCGGCGTCCGACATCATCGAAGAGGCCCACGGGCTTCCCCGTGGTGCACTCGCGGCTGCGGCGTTCGCACCCGCGCGGCTGTTCCCGGCCATCACGGGTGAGGTGACCGACGAGCAGTGGCGCTCCGCCGTCGCGGGGGATCTCACCGCGGTCTGCGGGTCGGCGGACCGGGCCGCGGCCGCGGTGGCGGACTGGTCGGCTCTCGTACCGCGCGTCGACCCTGACGTGGTCGCGCTCCTGACCGCGGTGCGCGAAGTGGCTGCGGTGGCGCTGGTCTCCAACGCCACCACGCGGCTGGAGTGGGACCTTGGCCGGCAAGGCCTGACCGGCCTGACCGGCACCGTCGTGAACACGGCCCGCATCGGCCTCGCCAAACCCGACCCGCGGGTCTACCACATCGCTGCCGACCGCGTCGGGGTCACGCCCGGCCGCTGCTTGTTCGTGGACGACACCGAGGCCAACGTGGAGGCGGCCAGGCGGGTGGGCATGACCGCGCTGCACTTCCGCCGGGCGGAGGATCTGCGTACCGCCCTCGCACCGCTGCTACCCGCCGCCGGTTCTCGGGCAGGGCGGCCCTGACGGTTTCGACGGCCGTGTGCGCCCATTGACCGGCAGCTCCCTGCCCGGAGTCACCCCGTTCGTGGACGCGGCGGTCCTCCGGCCGGTATGAGGCCGACCGGTAAGGTGGAGCTTTCGCGCCGCCGCACCGCCCGGCACGACGGAGCCCGGCGCTTTCCTCCCGGGGCCGGATGCCCGGAAGGTCCAAGGGCATCGGAGGCTTCGTGGCAATCGACATCAACGAACCGTTCGGTCAGAACTGGACGCACGCGGCGCAGTTCGGCATCGCGTTCGGGCTCTCCTGCGCGATCGGGATCGAACGCGAGATCCGCCAGAAAGCTGCCGGTCTGCGCACCTACACGATCGTCGGGCTCGGGGCCGCCCTCTTCACCCTGGTCAGCAAGTTCGGTTTCTCGGACGTACTGGTCACCGGACAGGTCGAGTTGGACCCCTCACGGGTGGCCGCGCAGATCGTCTCCGGCCTCGGGTTCATCGGCGGCGGCGTCATCTTCGTGCACCGCGGTTCGGTCAAGGGCCTTACCACTGCGGCGTCGATCTGGCTGACCGCTGCGGTCGGCTGCGCGGCCGGGGCGGGGCTGCCCGTCCTGGCCACGCTCGCCACCCTCGCCTACTTCCTGGTGTCCTACGGCGTCCGCCCGCTCGCCCACCGCCTCCCGGCGCTGCGCAACGCCTCCACCGGCTACCGGATCACGTACACCGAGGGCGTGGGCGCGCTGCGGGAACTGGTCAACCACTGCACGGAGGCGGGGTTCGCCATCTCCGAGCTGACCACGCTCGCCGCCGACGGTGAAGGGATGTTCCGGCGCCGCCGCCGGTCGGAGACCACCGCCCCGGCAGAGCGGACGGTCGAGGTCGCGCTCACCGTGCAGGGCCGGGGCGACCCCGATGCGTTGATGGCCCGGCTGGCGGGCACCACGGGGGTACTGGCATGCAGCCGGAGCGACCTCGCGGACGAGTGAGCGCGGCACCCCGACGAGTGGGCCGTGGGCATCTCCCGGCGGAGTGGACGAAGGACCGGTCGAGATGTCGCACGCCCGGGTGACCCGGAGTGCGGCGACGCTTCGGGTGTGGATAAGTGGCAGCGGGTCCCGCTGTCCGCGACGCATGGGGCCCCGTCGTACCGCGTTGTCGCCCACGCCACTCCATGGAGCCGCCGCATGCCCGAGACCACCGAGGAAACGGCCGCGGCGCAACCGGTCGTCGCGCCGCTGACCAGCGCGGCCCTGATCCTGGTCGCCACGATCGAGCCCGGCGGTGAGCCCGTCGTCCGCGAGACGCTGCCGGATCTGGCCGCGTTCGCCCGCTCCATCGGATTCCGCTTCCCCGGCTCCGGTCTGGTCTGTGTGACCGGATTCGGTTCCGATGCCTGGAGCCGGCTGTTCTCGGGTCCCCGGCCGGCCGCGCTCCATCCCTTCCAGGAGCTGCACGGGACCCGCCACCACGCGCCCGCCACCCCGGGCGATCTGCTGTTCCACATCCGGGCGGAGCGGATGGACGTCTGCTACGAGTGGGCCTCCCAGCTGCTCGACCGGCTCGGCGGTGCGGTGAAGATCGTCGACGAGACGCACGGCTTCCGCTACTTCGACCACCGGGATCTGCTGGGATTCGTCGACGGCACCGAGAACCCGGTGGGTGACGACGCGCGGTCCGCCGCGCTGGTCGGCTCCGAGGACCCGGATTTCGCGGGCGGCAGCTATGTCGTCGTGCAGAAGTACCTGCACGACCTGGCGTCGTGGAACGCGCTGAGCACGGAGGAGCAGGAGCGGGTGATCGGCCGGACGAAGCTCACCGATATCGAGATGGCCGACGACGTCAAGCCCGCCGACTCCCATGTCGCGCTGAACACCATCACGGACGCGGACGGCACGGAACACGACATCCTGCGCGCCAACATGCCGTTCGGCAGCTTCGGGCAGGGCGAGTTCGGTACGTACTTCATCGGATACGCCGCCGACCCCGGCGTCACCGAGCAGATGCTGCGCAACATGTTCCTCGGCAGCCCTCCCGGCACCCACGACCGCATTCTCGACTTCTCCACCGCGGTCACCGGCACGCTCTTCCACGCCCCCAGCGCCGACTTCCTCGACGCCCCGCCGCCGTCTCCCGCGTCCGAAGGGACCGGGGCACTGCCGGAGCCGGCGCCCACGCCGTCGGTGCGGGCCCCGCTTCCGCCCGGTGCCCGTGACGGTTCGCTGCACATCGGCAGCCTGCAAGAAAGCGCCCAGTGATGAACAATCTGCACCGCGCACTCGCCCCCGTCACACAAGCCGCCTGGGACCAGATCGAAGAAGAGGCCCGGCGCACCTTCAGCCGCCATCTGGCGGGCCGCCGTGTCGTGGACGTCTGCGGGCCCGAGGGCCCGCAGCTGGCGGCAGTCGGCGACGGCCACCTCCGCGAGATCGACCCGCCCACCCCCGACGTCGTCGCCCGTGCCCGCACCTCGGTGCCCGTCATCGAGTGGCGGGTGCCGTTCACGGTGGCCCGGGCCGCGGTGGACGACGTCGAGCGCGGCTCCGACGACAGTGACTGGCAGCCCGTCAAGGACGCCGCCAGGACCTGTGCGTTCGCGGAGGACATGGCGCTCATCGACGGGTACGCGGCGGCCGGGATCACCGGTCTGCGGGACGGTTCCTCGCACACCCCACTGCCGCTTCCGGCGGATGCCCGGGACTATCCGGCCACGGTCAGCCAGGCGCTGACCCAGCTGCGGCTGGCCGGTGTCGACGGACCCTACCGGCTGCTGCTGGGCGCGGACGCGTTCACGGAGGCGACCGAGACGTCCGACCACGGGTATCCGGTCTCCACGCATCTGGCCCGGCTGCTGGACGACCAGATCCTGTGGGCGCCGGCGGTGGCGGGCGGGGTGCTGCTGTCGACCCGGGGCGGCGACTTCGAACTGTGCCTGGGCGAGGACCTGGCCATCGGCTACCAGGACCACGACGCGACGACGGTGAGTCTGTACTTCCACCAGTCGTTCACCTTCCGGATGCTGACACCGGAGGCCGTGGTCCCGATCATCGCCTGACACCAGGACCTTCTGCCCAGAGGTGCGCGCCGATGTTGTCCTGCCCGACAGAGATCTGCGGGGTCCTCATCACCGACTCTCGCTCCATGAGCCTTCCCTCCACGTCCTGCGTCCGGTCCTCCTCCGCGCGTGTCGCGGCCGCGGTCCGGCACGCCGTAGCCACCGGCCTGCTCGGCGAGTCCTGCCCGGTCGCCGGATTCGTCGACACGGAAGGGGTGCGCGATGCGGTGGCGGCGCTCCACGAGGCGTTCGGCCAGGAGCCCGGAGCACCCGAGGTGCTGCACACCTTCGCCGCCAAGGCCGCGTCACTCGTTCCGGTGCTGCGGCTGCTCGCCGATAGCGGCATGGGCTGCGAGGTGACGAGCCCCGGTGAACTGCGGATCGCGCTCGACGCCGGCTTCGCGCCCTCGAAGATCGTCCTGGACTCCCCCGCCAAGACGCGCGAGGAGATCCGTCGCACCCTCGCGCTCGGCATGGCGCTCAACGCCGACAACCTCGACGAGGTGGACCGGATCGCGGCGCTCCGGCCGTCCACTTCTGTGTCCGCCATCGGGCTCCGGGTCAATCCGCAGGCCTGCGCCGGCTCCATCGGGAGGATGAGCACGGCCACCACCACCTCCAGGTTCGGCGTGGCGCTGCACGACCCCGGCGCGCGCGAGCGGATCGTCAAGGCCTTCGCCGCGCACCCGTGGCTGACCCTGCTGCACGCCCATGCCGGTTCACAGGGCTGCCCGCTGGAACTGATCGCGGACGGCATCGCGCAGACGTACTACCTGGCCGAGGAGATCAACGCGCGGCTCGGCACCCGGCAGATCACCGGTCTCTACATCGGCGGTGGTCTGCCGGTCGACTCCGCCGACGACTCGGTACGGCCCGCTTTCGCCGCGTACGTGGCGGCGCTGCGTGCGGCGGTCCCCGGGCTCTTCGACGGCAGATACGCGCTGGTCACCGAGTTCGGCCGGTCGCTGCTGGCCAAGAACGGTTTCGTCGGCGCGCTGGTCGAGTACACGAAGGACACCGGCGGCCGGCGTATCGCGCTCACCCACGCAGGTGCCCGGACCGCGACCCGGACCGCCTTCGTGCCGGACGCCTGGCCGCTGCGGGTCGGCGCGTTCGATGCCGAGGGGCGCCCCAAGGACGGACCCTCTCTCGTCCAGGACATCGCGGGGCCCTGCTGCTGCGCGGGGGACGTGGTCGCCATCGGCCGGGAACTGCCGGAGCTCAAGGCGGGCGACTACGTGGTGCTGTACGACACCGGCGCGTACTGCTTCTCCACCCCGTGGTCCTGCAACAGCCTGCCCCGGCCCGCGGTGTACGGGTTCCGGACGGCAGAGGTGTATGGGCAGGACGGTCCGGCGGTTGTCTTCGCTCCGGTGCGTGACACGCAGTCGCTGGAGTCGATCTCGGCGGAGAGCGGGCTGGCACACGCCGACGCCCTGCTGGGCCTGCATCCCTGACGCGCACCCCAGCACAGACCCTGGCCCGCGTGGCTTCCGTGGCTCTCGCGCCGGCCCTGTGCTGCCCTGTCGAAGCTGTCCTGTCGAAATTTAGTAGCCATGGATATAGTATCCATGTACTGTTTTTGCCGTGAGCAACGTATCTGCCGTGAGCAGCACGCCCGAGGGCCCGACCCCCGGTTTCCTGGTCTGGCGTCTGTCGATGAAATGGCGGGTTGCCATCGACCGGTCGCTGGCGCCGCTGGGGCTGACACATGCGCAGTACTCGCTGCTGGCATCCCTGCTGGGGATGCGGCAGTTGGGGTTGCGGCCGAGCCAGCGAGGGCTCGCGGACCACACCGGGCTCGAACCCCTCTACGTGTCGAAGCTGGCCCGCGGACTGGAGACCGCCGGACTGGTCGAGCGCGCCGCCGACCCCTCGGACACCAGGGCCGTCCAGCTGTCGCTGACGGACGAGGGGCGCGCGGTGACGGGCCGGGCGGTCGAGGTGGTGCACCGGCTCCTGGACGGGATGCTCGTGCCGCTGGGCGGCCTGGACGGCCCGGACACCGAGGCGTTCACCCGGATGCTGACGGCGCTGCTCGACGTGCAGCCCCCCGCAGTCACCGGCCCTTTCCACGAGGAGTAACCATGTCCCCCGCACCGACCGTCAACGGCCAGGTCATCGGCCAGGCCCACTACGCCACGCGCGCCGTCCTGGAACGGCTGCTGGCAGGCTCCGGCACCACCTTCCACCAGTGTGTGGCCCTCAACGCCATCGCGGACAGCGACGGAACCATCGAACGCCGACGGCTGGCCGACCGGATGACCGCGACGCTGAAGATCGCGGGCCCGGCCGCGGAGTCGACGCTGTCCGAGCTGGTCGGCGCCGGTCTGCTGGCGGAGCTGCCCGGCAGCGAACCGCAGCTGACGCTGACGGCCGCGGGCAGGGAACTGCACCGTACGACCAGTGCCGGAACGGCCGGGATCACCGCCCGGCTGTACGCGGATCTGCCGGCCGAGGACCTGGCCACCGCGGGCCGGGTGCTCACCGTGGTCACCGCCCGGGCCAACGCCGTGCTGGCCGAGGGCTGAGGCGGAACCGTTGCCGGTCACCCGACCGGCAACGGCCGGTGCGGGAAGAACGGCTGCCGGTCAGCCGACGGGAGAAGGCTCCGGCTCCGGCGGCGGCACCGGATCGGGGTCCGGCGCGGGCGGCTGCGGGATCGGATCGGGTGACGGGCCGGGCGGGGCGGGGGTGGGCGGATTCGGCCCCGGCCCCGGCGGCACGGGTGTCGGCTCCGGCAACGGCTGCGGCGGCCCCGGAATCGGCCCCGGGGTGGGCGCGGGCGGAACGGGGTCGGGGAACGGATGGGTCATCTCGGGCCTCCGAACGGTCGGGGTGGATCTCCTCCACCGTCTCCCGGAGCGGCTGCCCGCGCCCGGCGAGTCCATACGTACGGGCTACGGATGATCCGCAAGGACGAGCTACCGGTGATCCGCCCGGCCCGGTGAACCGGCCATGGCCACCGCAGCCGCGGCGTCCAGCCCCGGACGCGGGCTGGACAGGACCGGGATCCGGGTGACCGTACGGGTGGCGGCATCGGCCATGGAGGCCTGGGCCAGCACGATCACCTCGGAATCGGTCACCGCGTCGGCCGCGGCCGCCACCAGATCCAGATAGCCGTCACGGTCGCCGGCCTCGAAACACTCCCAGGCCCCGTCGACCAGGACAGTACATACCCGGGCCGCGCGCCTGCCCGCCCTGTCCGCCTCCTCGGCGAGCAGCGCAAGGGTCGGGGCCAGGGTGGCGGCGACTGCCGCGATCACGGTCACCCGCTCCACGCGGGCGGCGGCGGCCGCCATCGGGCGGTCGACCCGCAGCACCGGGACACCGAGCCCCGCTCCGGCCGACTCGGCCACGCCGCCGATCGTCGAACAGGTGCAGAGCACGGCGGTGGCGCCCTCGTCGACGGCGGCGGCGAGCAGTGCTTCGACGTCGCCGGTCACCGCCTCCGGCCCGGTCGCCCCGGCCCGGTCGAGCAGTCCCTCGTCCACGAAGTGGCGCAGGGCGAGATCCGGATGGCCGGCGTCGCGCAGGGCGTCGAAGACCGGGACGTGGACCGGGGAGGTGTGCAGCAGCGCGAGAGTCACGGCGAAACGCTACCGGCCCCGCCGCCGTCGACACCAGAAGTCAGTACAGCTCGGGACGGGCCTTGAGCTGCTCCTTGGCCCGCTCCACCAGCTCGTCCGGGGCTTGCGGAGCCTCGTCCGGGTGGCGCGACGCCCACTTCGCGGCGTACGGGCAGAGCGCGACGACGGGCACGCCCTCGCGCCCCGCCATGGCATAGAACTCCCGGACCAGGGAGCCCGCGATGCCCTTGCCCTCGTGCCCCGGCTCAACGACCGTGTGCACGGCGACGAGCGCGGCGGGCGCGCCGTCCATGACGAAGTACACGATGACTCCGGCGGCCGTACCGTCCTCGTACGCGAGCAGCTTGCCCGCTGCCCGGTCGTCACGGATGTCGGGCCCGGTCTGTCCGGCCTGCTCTGCCATGGCGGGTGCTCCCTCGGTGGACCGGGCCGCTTCAGCGCGCGGCGGGTACGGCGTGCGGACTGCGTGCGGTGTCGGTCCCCGGCACGGGCTCGGAGGCGTCGCCGCCCAGCGAGACGATCCGGTTTCCCGCGTCGACATGGACGACACGTGGCACGAGGGCGCGCGCCTCGGCGTCGTCGACCTGCGCGTAGCTGATCAGGATGACCAGGTCTCCGGGGTGCACGAGGTGGGCGGCCGCGCCGTTGATCCCGATGACACCTGAGCCGCGTTCGCCCTCGATGACGTACGTCTCCAGCCGGGCGCCGTTGTCGATGTCCACGATGTGCACGAGCTCACCGGGCAGCAGATCCGCGGCCTCCATCAGCTCTGCGTCGATGGTCACGGAACCGACGTAGTGCAGGTCCGCCTGGGTCACAGTGGCTCGGTGGATCTTGGATTTGAACATCGTACGCATCATCGGGGTACTCCTACGCTCGTGCTCCCTGCCTGCTTTATTGCAGGTCAAGTGCGGTTTCTCAAGCCTATAACGAGTCGCGGGTGCGGGCAGCGTTCTCCAGGTTTCAGGACTCACGCCGACCACAGCCGTCAGGCGGGCTGTGCGGCGGGCGCCGGGCCAGGAGCCTTGTGGGCCCTGCCGGTCTCGTGGAGGGTCAGCAGGCCGGTGACCGCGATCAGTGCCGACGTCAGGCCATGGATGCCGAACGCGGCGGCGAGGGGTCCGTGGTGGGCCAGGACGTTGATCATGTCGCCGAACGGGGCGACGGCCTCCATCAGCAGGACCCAGCCCAGGGCGCGGCGGTGTCCCGTCACCAGCAGGATGCCGATGACCAGGCCCATCGCGAATTCACGGGTGCCCTTCATGATGAGGAAGCCGTCGCCGTTGCCGGCCGGCCAGGTCGGCAGGCCAACACCTTGGGTGGACGCCTCCGGGGCCAGGATGAACGACAGCCCGAGGTAGAGGACGAACAAGGCGCAGGCGGCAGCCAGGACGGTGTTGACGTTCTTCAGTGACATGGTGCTTCTCCTTTGATGTTCGGACTGGTGATGTTCGGACCGGGGCGGGAAGGGGCCAGCCGCGGGCGCAGCCGGGGCGGCCGATGAGGTGTACCGCCACCAATGGCGAAGCCGTGGTCCGCTGGTGCACCGTCGGCCTCACGCCCCGGCGTCGCCCGGGGTGAGGATTTCCATGAGATGTCCGTCGGGGTCGCGGAAGTAGGTGCCCCTGCGGTTTTCGGTCCGCTTGCTGTGATAGATCTGCCCGCTCTCTTGGCATGCGGGATCGCCGTAGTGGGTGATTCCAGCGCGCCGGATGCGGGCGAGGGCGGCGTCGAACTCCTGCTCGCCGACCGTGAACGCGTAATGGTGTGCCTCGAAGTCGTCCAGCCGGTCGTAGTCCAGGCTGACCTGGTTGGCCAGCCTGACCGGCGTGAAGTGCGCCACCGGCGGATCTGCACTCAGGCCGAGGATTTCGGCCAGGAACTGTGCCGAGGCTTGCGGGTCACGGGCGGGGACGATGGTGTGATTCAGCTCCACGGCCATAGGGACTCCCTGTCAGAACGGCGCTACGCGTGGTGGGCCGGTCGGCGGGCCTGCCGACCCGGCATGATGCGAATGCATAGCTGACGGGGGAAGGCCGGGCTCCTCCGGCTGCCGCCCTCCCCCCGGGCTGCAGCCGACGTGTCATGCATCGATCTGCTCGAAGATGTGCGGGTACGACACGATGTCGCCGGGGAACTCGGCCGCCATGCGCTGGAACTCCGGGCTGCCGAGCGCTGCGCCGAGCGCCGCGGTCGACTCCCAGACCGCGACGTTCATCAGGAGCTGACTGCTTCCCGTTCCCTTGTGCATCTGCAGGGAGACGAATCCCGGCTGAGCCCTCATGAACTCGGCCTGCCTCCCAAAGAGGACCAGGAACGCCTCGGCGCTCTCCTTCGGAACGAAGAAGGTGTTGGCCAGGACGATGGGTCCGGTCTTCTCCTTCAACTGCGCGAACATCGGGGTGTTCGCGTCCAGACTCTGCAGCTTGGCCATCTTCGGTACTTCCTCTCACTGTCGGTTGTCCCACCGCACCGCGGCCGGCTGTCGCCGTACTGGACCCGGTGACGCTCACGACCGCCCGGCGCCTTTGGCGCACAGCAGATCTGACGGATCAATGGGCATCGCCGGCGCCCGCAGCCGCACCAACGCTTGTTGGTCAACGAATGTTGGCCAACTCGTGTTGGCAAACATAGAGTCACGACTCTGGACTGTCAACACGCGTTGGCCTATGTTTGTTGGCATGACCGGCACCACGGAGAACCAGCAGGCCGCACGGCGTTCCGACGCCACCCGCGCCACGATCCTCGCCGCGGCCCGCGAGCGGTTCGCGGCGGACGGCTACGAGAAGGCCACCATCCGGGCGATCGCGCACGACGCGAAAATCGACCCGTCGATGGTGATGCGCTATTACGGCAACAAGGCGGGCCTGTTCGCGGCGGCCGTCGCGATCGACCCCGGACTGCCGAGCCTGTCCCTCGAACCACGCGAGGAGATCGGCCGTACGCTGGTCCGCCACTTCCTCACGCTGTGGGAGGAGAACGGGGAACTGACCGCGCTGATGCGGGTCGGCGCCACCGACCCGGCCGCCGCCGACCGCATGCAGAGCGTGCTGCGCGACCAGTTGATCCCGCTGGCCCGCCGGCTGGGCCACGAGCCGGAGCAGGCGCAGGCGCGGGCGGCACTGTGCGTATCGACCGTGCTGGGGCTCGCACTGACGCGCTACGTGCTGCGGTTCCCGGCGAGCATGGCGCTCGGCATCGAGGAGATCGTGGACTGGCTCGGACCCACGATCCAGCGGTATCTCACCGCACCCACGCCCTGAACGAAGCACAGACCTCTGCACGAAGGCGCGCGCCGGATCATCGTGACGCACGGCGGCTCACTGACATTCGTCGTGGCAGCCTTGATCAGGATGCCGATCGGGTCGGCCGGTTACGCCGGCTTCCGGGCGCCCCTCCGACAGCATCACCACGCTGCGCGAAGACGACTTCTTACCATCGCCAAGCCGTCGGCCTCGGTGACACCCGTCATCTCGGCTCCGTCAGAGGGCTGATGCCGTTCCCGCGGCGCCGTTCCCACGACGGACGAGAAAGTGCGTTGGCCGGCCGCCGCCAAGCTGCAACGATGCAGCTGTTTCCCAAGTGGAGGAGGCCAGGCCCTTGTTCGTCTGTGCGCGGTGCGGTGCCGAGTTGACCATCCCCCTGTCCCAAGTCGCCCTCCCGGCCCATGCGCGCCAGACGTACGGGAACGGGGCCCAGCTTCCGGTGCTCATGGAGTCGGGCACGTTTGCCGTGGACCCGGATCCCTGGGGAGGGCCGTGGCGCAAGTGGGACGAACTCGATCCGGGCGAGGCGGAGGCGCGCGGCATCTACGCACCGGTCCACGCCCTGTCCGACAGCACGCCCGGGGCGATCATCATCGCACCCGGCGATATCCGGCGGACCCGGCTGATGCCCGAGAAGCGCGGTGGTGCCTGCTGTGGCCTCGACGGGGCGGACGGGCCCAACATGGCCTGCGAAGCGTGCGACCTGCCGGTGGCGACCAGGATCGACGACTGCTCACTCTGGCAGGCTGTGCGGCTCAGCCCGAACTCCGTGCGCCGCGTACTCGTTGACGGTGCCGAAGCCGTGCCGCTCTCCTGGGCGAAGCTGGCAGAGAACGGGGAGAGCATGCCCCCGTTCGAGCCGATTGCCACGTGGGGAGGACGTTTCGGGTCGAGCCACTACTGGTCGTGGAGCCCACGATGGGAGGCGGCAGCCGGCCGGGCGCTCGCCCACCTGCTGGCGGCTTCCGACGGGCAGGCGGTGAAGGTCCCGGGCGGTCTGGCCGAGGAGGTGTTCCAACGCGCGCTCGACGCCCTGCTGCCCGCAGGCCCGCCCACGCGGACCGCCGTCCTGGCCGGACCGGGTCGGCCGGCCCCCGAGGCGGGCGACGGCATCCTCCTCGTACCGGTCCATCCCCAGACAGGTCGGACCTGGACCCCTGTCAGCCGCCCGGCCGCATCGCCGTACCTGGTACCCCTGCCGCTCGGGGTGTGGCTGTGGCTCGTCTCTCCCCAGCCGTACTTGCCGCTCCCCATGTCGGGCCGCGTGCCCCGGGACGTCCTCCGCGACTACCCGCTTCCGCCGCGCCCCAGCTCCCCGTTCCGGGCTGACCGGGGAACGTTCCGGCACGCCTTGGTCCGGATGCCGGCCGTTCGCCGCCCGTGGATGCGGACGATCCTCGATGTCCTCACCCAGAACAGGGCGGTTGACCTCTTCTAGGAGCCGGTCCGGCCGCTCGTCGCACAGGACGAGCGGCCATGGGTTCGGACGCCGCATCGAGAGACCGGGGCGTCCTCGGCAAGGCCACGCATGGCCCGCCGCCGCACCGCACCCCGGACACCGACCCCCGACCAGCAGCGTGAACAGCACTGCGGGCAGCTACTCCTGGCGGCGGGGTGCACTGTCGGCCCGAACCAGGGCCCGCGCCAGGTCGGCGGTCGCGGGAAGGGTATCGAGCGAGAGAGGCTGTGTTGCGACCGCGCCCTCGTGCAGCACGAGGAGCTGGGTGGCGAGAGTGGGCGGGTTCGAGCACCCCGCCGCGGCGGCGAGTTCCTGGAACAGGTCCAGCAGCCAGAGCTTCTGGTTCGCGGCGATGCGGTACGCGGGATGCGAGGGGTCCGGGAGCTCGGCGAGCGCGTTGATGAAGGCGCATCCGCGGCTGTTGGTCCCGCTCCAGGTCCGCAGCGCCTCGAAGGGTGCGATGACGGCCTCGGCGGGAGTGCCGCAGGCGTCGACGGCGGCCCTGACAAGGGACCGCCAGCGCTGGTCGCGGCCGGCGAGATAGGTCGCCACGAGGTGGTCCTTCGAACCGAACCGGTTGTACAGGGTCCGCTTGGTCACCCCTGAGTGCTCAGCGATCAGATCCACTCCGACCGCTGTGATCCCGCGGTTGTAGAACAACTCCTCCGCCGCCGCCACGATGCGGCGGCCGGCCGGCGTCATGGGCCGCGCTTCCTGCATGTGCGAATCCCTTCACTGATCGGTGTACGGTGGAAAACGTTCACAGATCAGTATACCTACGAGGAGGTTCCAGCGATGAGTGCATCCCAGAGCATGCGCGCGGTGCGCATCACAGGGCACGGAGGACCGGAGGTCCTTGAACTGACAGAGGTCGCCGTCCCTGCAGCACAGGCAGGAGAGGTGCTGGTCCGGGTCAGCGCGGTGGCCCTGAACAACACCGACCTGTGGACCCGGGAAGGCGCCTACGGCCGTCCGGGAGACCCGAAGGCGAAGTCGGGCTGGCGCGGTCCGATCGACTTCCCGCGCATCCAGGGCGCCGACGTGGCCGGCCGGGTCGTGGCCGTCGGGGCCGGAGTGGACGGGAGCCTCGTCGGATGCCGAGTGGTCGTCGACCCCGCGATCTACGACACGGAGGGCCCGGACGCCAACCCGGTGGGCCTGATGGGGAGCGAACGCGACGGCGGCTACGCCGAGTACGTGACGGCGCCGGTGGAGCGTGTCCATGACGTGACGGAATCCCCGCTCACGGACGACCAGCTCGCGACGTTGCCGACCGCCTACGGCACGGCGCTGGGCATGATCGAACGGGGCCGGCTGGCGAAGGGAGAAACCGCCCTGGTCTCGGGAGCGTCCGGCGGCGTCGGCGTCGCACTGGTGCAGATCGCCCGTGCCCGCGGCGCGAGGGTGCTCGCCATCAGCAGCGAACCCAAGATCGAGGCAGTGCGCGAAGCAGGCGCACACGCGGTCATCGACCGTGCCGGAGACGTCGCCGGGCAGATCCGCGCTGCCGCCCCGGAGGGCATCGACGTCGCACTCGACGTCGTGGCCGGAGAGCTGGTGGGTGAGGGGCTGCCGCTGCTGCGCGAAGGAGGCCGGTGGGTCATCGCCGGCGCACTCGGCGGATACGACGTGACCTTCGATGTGCGCCGTCTCTACCTGCACAACGCCCAGGTCATCGGGTCCGCGATGCACACGCCCACGCACTTCGGACTCCTCATGGACCTGGCTCGCCGGGGCGAGGTCCACCCCGTCATCGCCGCGGCCTTCCCACTCAACCGGGCCGCGCAGGCGCAGGAAGCACTCTCCCGCAGGGAGCATGTGGGAAAGATCGTCATGCGTCCCTGAGCCTTCGACCCGATGGATCGCAGACGAGGGATCACGGACGATGGACCAGGCGTGGCGCACTCGCGCCGGACGCGACCTCGCTGTGCAGGCAGCCGAGTGAACAGCCGAGGCGTCCGCACGGCGGGGAAAGCGGCCGGGCTCCGGTCCCGCCGGCCGGTCCCACGGCGGGAATGTCCCCCGCCGTCCGGCCCGGCCGCGTCAGCCCGACTTCGGCGGCTTCTGCGCGTCGAACGCGAAGAGCGTGTTCTTGTCCGCCGCCACGATCAGCGCCCGCCCCGCGACGGTCACGCGGGGGCTTGCACCCTCCTCGCCCGTCAAACCGTCGGCCTGCGGATCTGTCGTCCACAGGAGTCTGCCGCCCTGCGGCGACAGCGCGACCACCCGGCCGGTGGCCGAGCTGAAGTACAGTGCGCCGGCCCCCGCCACAGGACCCGACGCACCCTCCACAGCCGTCTGCCGTGACCACTTCTTCCGGCCGGTCGCGGGGTCCAGCGCGGTGACGAGACCGGTCTGCCCGCTCACGTAGAGGGTGCCGTTCGCCATGCCGGGCGTCCCCGCGTAGGTCTTGGCCAGGCGGGAGTACGTGACGTTGAGCGACGCGGGATCGACCCGCGCCACCCCGTCGTAGCCGGTCAGCGCCGGTCCCTCCCTGTGCTCCTGCACGAGCACGAGCTTGCCGTCGGCGACGCCCATCGGCACGGCGGGGCCGTTGACCGCGATCCGCCTGCCCAGCGTCCCCGAGGCGCGGTCGAGCGTACGCAGGGTGGGGTGGCGCACCTCGGTGGCATCGACCTCCGCAACCCTCGCGCACATCGCGAAGAGCTGCGGGCCCACGGGGACGGGGGCGCACTGGGCACCCGCGGGGAACGGCGTCGTCCAGGCGATCTTGCCGCTGTGCGCGTCCCGGGCCTCGAAGCGGGAGTTGGAGGCGTCGATCGTCACGACGACGGAGCCGACCACCACGGCGTCCCGCGAACGGCCGGTGACGGCCTGCGACTGCGCACCGGACGGCACGGACCAGAGCTCACGGCCGCTGTCCGCGTCGATGGCCACCACCTCACTGGCAGGGCCTTGCGGGGCGTCCTCGTCGGCGAAGCGGTAACCGAGCACCGTGTCGTCGGTGGCGCCCACCAGGTGCACGCCCTGAACGGGGACTCCCGGGCTCTTCGCCGTCCACGCCCGCGAGCCGTCGGAGACCCTGATACGGGTCGCGACGACCCCGCCGCCGCCGCAGAACAACGCGTCACCGCGCGCAACGCAGCGCAGCTCGTCCGGAATGTCCTTGCGGCCGCCCAGCACGGTCTTGCGCCACGGGCCGAAGCCGTCCGGAAGCGCGGCGCCCGGCGCCGCGACGCTGTTGCCCTTGGCTCCTTCGCTCTCCGTCCCGAAGCCGTCGGCCGTCACTGCGGCGACCCCGCCACCGATCGCTGCCACCGCGACCGCGGCCGCGAGCGCGGGCCGCCATCGGCTGCGCAGACGCCGGCCGATGGATGTGCTCTCCGTACCGGGACCGGCCGGAGCACCGCTCGGAGTAGCCGGCGTCATGCGGTGATGGTGGGTCTTCACGTCGCGCGTGCGGCTCCCGCCGGCCCCGTCCGTGTCGGTCCCGCCGAGGTCGGCCGGCAGGTCCCGCAGCCGTACGAGGAGCTCGTCCGCCGACGGGCGCCCCTCCGGGTCCTTGTCCAGGCAGGACTCGACGACCGTGCGCAGGGCCGGGGGGACAGCGCTCAGCGACGGCTCGTCGTGCACCACCTGATACGCCGTCACATACGGGCTGTCCGCGTCGAAGGGCCCCTGCCCCGTCGCCGCGTACACCAGCAGCGTCCCCAGCGAGAACACATCGGACCGCGGCCCCACGCCGCGCGGCGCCTGCAGCTGTTCCGGCGACATGAAGGGCGGCGTACCGATGACCCGCCCCGTCATCGTCAGCGTCTGCTGGTCCACGGCGCGCGAGATGCCGAAGTCGATGACGCGCGGGCCCTCGGGCGAGAGCACGACGTTCGAGGGCTTCAGGTCACGGTGGATGACCCCCACCCGGTGGATGTCGCGCAGCGCCTCCGTGAGCCCGATGGCGAGCTTCCGCAGCTCCGCTCCGTTCAGCGGGCCCTTCTTGTCGATGTGCTGGGCGAGCGTGTGCCCCTCGATGTAGGACGTCGCCATCCACGGCTGCTCGGCCTCCGGGGCGGCGTCGACCACGGCGGCGGTGAACGCCCCGCTCACCCGCCGCGCGGCAGCCACCTCCTGGCGGAAGCGGGTGCGGAACTCGTCGTCCCCCGCGAACTGCTGGTGGATCAGCTTGATCGCGACGGCCCGCCCCGAGCTCGTACGGGCCAGGAAGACCGTGCCCATGCCGCCCGAGCCGAGCCGCGCCTCCAGCCGATAGCCGCCGATCTCGGCCGGGTCGCCTGCGCGCAGCATCACTCTTCCCGATCTCCCGTCCCCCGTGCACCTCTGCCACCACGGGCCTGTGTATCTGTCCTGCCCACAAACTAGCCGTAGGGAGGTACGACCGGGTAAAGCGGGTGACCGAACAACAGAGGGTTACTGCCGTGTTCAGCCGCCCCGGGTCGGGCCGTCGAGGATCTGTTCGGTCCAGATGGTCTTGCCGCGTGTCCCGTAGCGACAGCCCCAGCGAGTGGTGAGCTGGGCGATCAGGAACAGGCCACGCCCGCCCTCGTCCGTGCTTTGGGCCCTGCGCAGGTGGGGCTGGGTGTTGCTGGGGTCGGAGACCTCGCAGACCAGCACCCGGTCGCGGATCAACCGCAGAGAGACCGGTCCGCCCGCATAGCGGACGGCGTTGGTGATCAGTTCGCTGACGATCAGTTCAGTGGCGAACATCTGCTCGTCGAGACCCCAGTCCGCCAGCTGGACGAGGATGTCGGCGCGGGCTTTGCTCACGGCCGCAGGATCGGCCGGGTACTCCCACGTCGCCGTGTTCTCCTCGGTCACGGTCCGGGTCCGGGCGAGCAGCAGCGTGACGTCGTCGTCCGGGTACTCCGGCGTGGGATGGCCCGCCAGCAGTTCGGCGCCGATCTCGTCCGGTGACCGGCCCGCCCCGGCCAGCCTGCCGAGCGCTTCCAGCAGAGCGGCCTCGCCACCGCCGGAGTCCTTGCCGCGCCGGACCAGGCCATCGGTGTAGAGGGCGAGGACGCTGCCGACCGGCAGCGTCGTGGTGAACACCTCGAAGGGGTTGTCTCCGACTCCCAGGGGCGGCCCGGGGACCACGGGAAGGAATTCGACCCGGCCGTCGGGCAGGGCGACGGCCGGCGGCGGGTGCCCGGCGCTCGCCATCTGGCACACGCCCGAGACGGGGTCGTAGACGGCGAACAGGCAGGAGGCGCCGACCGTGTCGGACTCCTGGGCCTCACCCACCATGCGCTGCACCAGATCGTCGAGGCGGGCCAGGAGCTCGTCGGGCGGAAGGTCGAGGTCGGCGAGCGTCTGGACCGCGGTACGGAGCCGGGCCATGGTGGCGGTGGCGCGGAGTCCGTGGCCGATGACATCACCGACGACCAGCGCCGTTCTCAGGGAGGACAGCCCGAACGCGTCGAACCAGTCCCCGCCGACGCTCACGCTGCCGCTCGCCGGCACATACACACCCGCTGTCTCGGCAGCAGTACTCTCCGTCGTCGACGGCGGCAGGAGACTCTGCTGCAGGACGATGGCCGTGTGGTGCTCGCGGGTGAACCGGTACGCGTTGTCGATGGCCAGGGCCGTCCGGCGGCAGAGGTCCTGCATGAGTTCGATGTCGGCGTCGTCGAACGGCGCGGGGTCCCGGGTCCGGTACACGGAGGCGTATCCGAAGAAGCGTCCCCGGAAGTAGAGCGGACAGCCGAGTGAGTGGTGCATGCCCTCGGGCATGTGGCGTCTGATCCGCTCCGGGTCGTGGCCGAGGAGCTCCCGGGCCAGTGTGGCGTCCACGACGACGACTTCCCCGACGGTCCTGGCCGCGATCGGGGGGCTCTCCGGAACTTTCGGCACGGGCTCCCCCACCTGGACCAGCGCGGCGGGCCACACGCGGCCGTGCGCCCGGACGGCCGCCCGGCGCGGGGCCGAGGCCTCCTGCCCGGGGTAGCCCAGCGGCGGATCGCGGCCCTCGAGCACATCGTCGGGGAAGTCGACGCTGGCGAGGTCGCCCAGTGCCGGCACCAGCACGGCCACCAGGTCGCGGGCGCTGTGCACCAGGTCGAGGGAGCCGCCGATCCCGAGCCCGCTCCGATAGGCGGTCGACAGGCGCTGCTGGGCACGGTGACGTCCGGTGACCTCGATCGCGGCCATGGCGGCCCCCAGGGGCACTCCGGCCGGGTCGGTGACGCGGATACAGGTGAGCGAGAGCATCCGGTCGGCCCCTGGCTCGCCGAACGGGTACTCGGCGGCGACGACGGGCACGCCCGTCTCCACCACACGGGCCATGAACTCCCGGACGGTCCCGTGGATGCCGGCACCCGGAAGCTCGACCAGCCAGTCGTCGCCCGCACCGGCGGGGCACAGCAGACCGCAGGCGGCATTGGAGCGGACGACCCGCAGACCCACATCGCACTCGATGACGGCGATGTCGTCCTGGGCCAGCACGGCACGGGCGAGGACGGAGTCCTGGTCCCATCCCTCGGGCGCGCCCGCCGGCGCGGCCACCACGAGCGTGGTGCCCGGAGTGCCCGAACCCATGAGCCGGACATCGGCCTCGATCAGCGTCCCCGAGCTGTGCCGGAGCATCGTCCGGTGCGCCTCCCCCGGCGCGGTACGGGATCGGCCGGGCGCGAGGAGGCGACGTGCGGGGCTTCCGGTCACCTGGTCGCCGGTCCAGCCGAGCAGCTCCGAAGCCGCACAGGACCACCAGCAGATCCGGGCCCGGTCGTCGAGAAGGGCCGCCGCGGCGCGATTCAGCCCGGAGCCCGATTCCTGGTGGTCACGGCCGGGAGGTGCCATCGGTCGTCTCCATGGCGGGAGGGAACTGCGTGCGGGGCGCACTTCTCCAGCCAGCATGCGCTCCCCCGGCGCCTCGGGCACGCCGGGCGGCCGCGCGGGCCGGATCAGGTGCGCAGCGCCAGGTACGGCGCCATCGCCAGCAGGGAGAGGACCAGGGCGTACTTGAGGCGCCGGGCGGGAAGCCGGTGGGCGATGCGCCAGCCGATCAGGACCCCGGCCAGTTCCGGCACTCCCACCAGGGCGGCCAGCGGCCAGTTCACGTCGCCGTGGATCACGTACGCCACCGTGCCCACGCTCGCGATCACGATGGACTGGGCCTGCGCCGCGGCGAGCGACGCGAGCACCGGCAGCCCGCACACGACGAGGAGGGGCACGCTCAGCATCGGGCCGCCGAGCCCGAACAGACCCGCCACGAGTGATACGACGACACCGACCACGGCCGTGCGGCCCATCGGGATGCCGGGGGCCAGGAGGTCGTCGGGCAGGTCCGTGGCGCGCCGGTCGCGCACCCAGACCAGCACCCCGGTGACGGTGACCGCGACGGCGAGCAGCAGCCCGAAGCCCCGCCCTTCGACCAGGCTGTTGCACAGCACGCCCAACGGGGTGCCGACCAGCGCGGCCACGGCGAGCACGCCGGCGCAGCGGCGGGTGGCCCCGACCTTCAGCTGGCCCGAGTGCGTGTAGGCCGTCGTGCCCAGGATGCCGGTGGCGATGTGCGTGACGATGGCGGTGCCGGCGACTCCGGACGGTGACAGGCCGGTGAGGACGAACAGGCCGATCGTCGGCAGCACCCCGCCGGGTCCGATGGCAGTGATCCCGATTCCGCCGAGCAGGCCGGTGAGCGCCAGGAGAACGAGATGAACCGCGTCCAGGTGCATCGTCATGGCGTCAGCTCCTCGGCAGTACGGCGCGCAGCGCGAACCGGTCGGCCCGGACCCGCAGGGACTCCACGTCGACCGGTCGTCCGTCGGGCAGCCGGGTGAGCCGGTCGATCGCGAACAGTGCGGCACCGTACGCCACGTCGAGTACGCGGGCGGTGTCCGGTTCGGCCGTGACCGCGTGCACGGTGACCTCGGCGCTGCCCAGAGCAGCCCCGGTCACCTCCTCGATCAGCGCGAACAGGTCGCGTCCCGCCAGGTCGCGGTGGAGCAGCGGGTGTCCGATGTCGGGGGCCAGCCACGTCGAGTCCAGGGACAGCGGTCCGCCGTCGAGCCAGCGCAGCCGCTCGATGTACACGGCCTCGGACCGCTCGGGGATGTCGAGCCGCCGGGTGATCGCCGGGGGCGCGTGCGGGACGACGCGTGCCTCGCGCACCTCGTTGGAGACCGTGCCGTACGGGGTGAGCTCCTCGGCAAGGCCCGCCAGGCGGTCGAGGCCGTGCCGGTAGGTGTGTGCCGTGACGAGGGTGCCGATTCCGCGCCTCCGGGTGACGAGGTTCTCGTCGCGCAGCAGATTCAGCGCTTCCCGGACGACGTTGCGCGACGTGTCGAGCGACCGGCCCAGCGCCTGCTCGTCGGGGAGCCTGCCGTTCGCGAACTCACCGGCGACGATGCGCTGCCGCAGTGCGTCAGCAGCACGCCGTGCCTGTGCTGCCCGGCCCGTGGTCATGTCCCGCCTCCGTCATGTCTCAAGAGCTGCAGACCGTACCCGCCTTCATGTTTCGCCGGTGTTACGCCACCCCCTGCGACCTGGGGAAACGTCTGACCTGTGGGTCTTCTCCCGAGGCGGGGCCCAACGCCGGGCCCCGGCGCCTCCCGCCCGACGGCCGGTACCCGGCCGGGAGCGTTCCCGCCACGCGCGGCCGCCGCCGCTCGCCGACTCGTTGGGGTGGCTCCCGGCATGTCGCCGCACTCCTGGGCACCGCCGATAAAAGGATCAGAACGTGAGGCGGTTCGCCATGGACAGCGGACCGGTCGACAATGCCGGGCGAGGAACCGAGGAACGGAAAGATGGCGCAGAAGGACACCATGTCGGCTCCTACCGTGCTCGACGACGCCGTCGGCACCAGCGGTCCGGATCTCCTGGCGGATCCCGGTGTTCCCGGGCGCCCCGTCACACCGGTCAGCCATTTCGCGTTTGACGAATATGCCGAGTCCTGGGGCACCGGCTTCGAACTCGGCATGCTGAAGCTGCTCGGACTGGCCTGACCGCCGACCGTCCTCGTGCGCCGGGCGGAGCAGGCGCACGTGTGTACCGCGGTTCATCGCGCACCTTTTCGACGGGTCGAGGTTCGCGGACGAGCGCCGGCGGATCCGCGACGCGCGGCGCGGCGGCTCGTCGTGTCACCGAGCCGTCCGGCTCCAGTCGGCGCGAACGGCGGTCCGCGGCGCGTGGCCTCGCCGGGGCGATGACCCGTTCCGCCCAGGCACGCCACACAGCCGGGCACCCGGTCGAGTCGGTGCGCACCATGCGCCCGGCCGGGCCGAGTTGCGGCCGCGACGCTGTCACCACGTGGAGAGATCGTACGGATTTCCTGCGCAGGGGTAGGCCCCCGCCACCCTCTTGCTATACCTTCCGTCTAACAGCTTGCTAGACGTGACGTCTAACAAGCGGGAGCGGCGCTCGGCGGCCCGCTGTCTCATCGGGTGGGTACGGAATGAGGCACCGGCCCGGCGGCGTCAGGTCGATCTCTCTTGATTCAAGGAGCCGCAGCATGGCAAGCAGCACTGTTCGGCCGGAGGACCAGGACCGGCTCGCCGAGCAGGACGTCGCCCGACGTCTGCTCGACTCGGCCGCGAAGCTCTCGTACGACCCGGCCACCGAGGTGGACTGGAACACCCCGCTGAACACGGACCACCACGGTGCGAGCCCCGAGTGGAGCACGCTCTACGGGACCGCGTACTGGCAGGAGTTGACTGAGAGTCAGCGCAAGGCACTGACCCGCCAGGAGGCCGCATCCGTCGCCAGCACGGGCATCTGGTTCGAGATGATCCTGCAGCAGATGGTGCTGCGCGACATGTACGCGAAGGATCCGACCGACCCGCGGTTCCAATGGGCGCTCACCGAGGTCGCGGACGAGTGCCGGCACTCGATCATGTTCGCCCGCGGCGCCGCGAAGCTCGGCGCCCCGGCCTACCGCCCGCGCCGCCCGGTGGTCGAACTGGGCAGGGCCTTCAAGACACTTGCCTTCGGCGAGGCCGCGTACGCCGCGATCCTCGTCGCCGAGGAGGTGCTCGACGTCATGCAGCGCGACTGGATGCGGGACGAGCGGGTCGCGCCGTTCGTCCGAACCATCAACAACATCCATGTGGTGGAGGAGTCCCGGCACATGAAGTTCGCCCGTGACGAGACCCGCAGGCGCCTGCGGGACGCCGGTCCGGTGCGCCGCCATATCAACTCGCTCGTGGTCGCCATCGCCTCGTACTACATCGTCACCAGCATGGTGAACCGGGATGTCTACGCCAACGCCGGACTGGACAGCGAGCGGGCCCGGACCGAGGCCAAGGTCAACGAGCACCACAAGTCCCTGATGCGGTCCAGCTGTTCGGGTCTGATGGAGTTCCTCTCCTCGGCCCGGCTCCTGACCAAACCGGCCCTGTTCTTCTACAAGCGCGCCTCCCTGATCTGACCCGAGCCCGACCGACCCGAGCAGACGAGATGACCTACGCCATCACCCAGACCTGCTGCAGCGATGCCACCTGCGTCGCTGTGTGCCCCGTCAACTGCATTCACCCGACACCCGACGAACGGTCCTTCGGCAGCACGGAGATGCTCTACGTCGACCCGGCGACCTGCATCGACTGCGGCGCTTGTGCCGATGCCTGCCCGGTCGACGCGGTCTTCCCGGTGGACAGCCTCTTCGGGGCGCAGAAGGAGTACGCCGCGATCAACGCCGCCTACTTCGAGGACCGGGAGCCGGAGCCTGCCGCCGGGCCGAACTTCCACGCCTGGGGCGAGCCGTCGTTCCCACGCAGCCTGCCGTCCGACTTCGCACCGATCCGGGTGGCGGTCGTCGGGACGGGACCTGCCGGGATGTACGCCGCCGAGGACCTGCTGCTGCACACCAACGCCGAGGTCGCACTGATCGACCGGCTGCCGGTGGCCGGCGGCCTCGTCCGGTACGGCGTCGCGCCCGACCACCCCGCGACGAGGAAGGCCGGCGAGACGTTCGCCCGCTTCCACTCGCATCCCCGGGTGCGGATGCATCTGGGTGTCGAGGTGGGACGGGACGTCACCGTCCAGGAGCTCGCCGCCCACCATGACGCGGTGATCTACGCGGTCGGCGCCTCCACCGACCGGCGCCTCGGCATCCCGGGCGAGGACCTGCCGGCCAGCATCTCGGCCACCTCGTTCGTGTCCTGGTACAACGCCCACCCCGAAGTCCCGCCCGAGGCGGTCGATCTCACGGCGGACCGGGTGGTCGTCGTCGGCAACGGCAATGTCGCTCTCGACGTCGCACGCATCCTCGTCGCGGATCCGGCAGCCCTGGCGGAGACGGACATTGCCGATCATGCCCTGGCCGCCCTGCGGGAATCGAAGGTGCGCGAGGTCGTGCTGCTGGGAAGGCGCGGTCCCGAGCATGCTGCCTGCACCGACTCCGAACTGCTCGCCCTGAAACACCTGGCGGGCGTGGACCTGGTCGTCGACGACCACGACCCGAGAACCGGTGCGGCGATCGAGGGTGCGGCTCCGGGCGAGAAGGCCGCACTGCTGCGGGGCGTGCCCCGGGAGACGGTCGACTGGTCGCGCCCTCCCGCCGCGGGTCGGCGCATCGTCTTCCGCTTCCACTCGGCGCCGGTGGAAATGCTCGGCGGGGACCGCGTCGAAGCCGTGCGGGTGACGGCGGCCGAGGGCGAGCAGGAGATACCGGCGGGCCTGTTCCTGCGGGCGATCGGCTACCGCGGCCTGCCGGTGCCGGGACTGCCGTTCGACGAGACGACCGGCACCGTTCCGCACACCGGCGGCCGGGTGGCGGACATGCCGGGGACGTATGTCGTCGGCTGGATCAAGCGCGGTCCGTCGGGCGGCATCGGAGCCAACC
>NZ_JBHVWF010000121.1:0-24966 GCF_042882365.1 Streptomyces sp. NPDC058221
GGTGTGCTGCTGGTGGTCGCGGGGCTCGGTTCGGCCGGTGCGGCGACCACCCAGGGCGGCCGGGCGGCCGCGCTCGCAGCCTCGGGTGCGGCGACGTCGCTGATCATCGCGGTGGCGCTGCTCGGCCCGTGGACCGCCCGGATCTCGATGCGGGTGCTCGGCGCACCGGCCCGGCGGGTGGGCGGGGTCTCCGGATTCCTGGCCGCCCGGTCCGCCGCCGCGCACCACCGCAGGCTGGGCGCGGCACTGACCCCGATCGTGCTGGTCGTCGCGTTCGTATGTGTCCAGCTGGCCGGGGGAACGACGCTGGAGCGGGCCGCCGGCCGGCAGGCCTCGGACGCCCTGCGGGCGGACCTGGTGGTGACCGGCCCCGCCGCCGGTATCCCCTCGGACGCGGCCGAGGCCGTGCGTGGCGCATCGGGGGTGTCCGCCGCGACGGGCGTGCTGCGCTCGGCCGTCGTCCTGGCCCACCGCGAGGCCGGCGATCCAGCACTGGACCGCCTCCCGGTGCTGGGCGTCACGGCGGACCGGCTGTCCGGCACTCTCGACCCCCGGGTGACGGCGGGCGATCTCACCGCGCTCACCGGCCGGGGCACGGTCGCGGTCGGCGAGGACCGGGCCGACGACCTCGGCGCCGGTGTCGGCGACACGGTGCGGCTGCGCCTCGGGGACGGCGCGCAGGTACGGCTCCGGGTGGTGGCGGTCTACGAACGCTCCCTGGGGCTGGGCGAGTTCATGCTGCCCCGCGAGGCACTGGCGGCGCATGTCTCGGCCCCGCTCGACCGGGAGATCCTGGTCCGCTCGGCGGACGGCGACGCCGCTTCGGCCGTACGGCGGGCTCTCGCGCCGTACGAAGGGGTGCGGGTCCGTGCCGCGACGGCCGACGACGTCACCATCAGCCCCTCGTCCTCGGACCAGGACGACGCCCTGATCGTCATCGGCGTCGGCGTGATCGGCGGCTTCGCGCTGCTGGCGGTGGTCAGCACACTGGCCCTGATCACGGTCGGCCGGCGCCCCGAGTTCCGTCTGCTGCGGCTGGTCGGCGCGGGACGCGGTCAACTGCTGCGGATGCGGGTGCTGGAGACGGGCCTGGTGACGGTGGCGGGCCTGACCATCGGCTCGGTGGTCGCGGCGATCCCCCTGCTGGCGTTCGCGTTGACCGAGGCCGGCTCGCTGCCGTACCTGCCGCCGGTCCGGTACGCGGTGCTGGCCCTGGCCGTGACAGCGGCCACTGCGGCGGGAACGCTCCTCCCGGGGACACGGGGCGAACGCGGCCCCAGGACGGGCTGAGCCGGCCCGCCGGGCGCACAGCCGGATGGCCGGGCCCGGACATCCGGCTGTGCGCCTACCGCGCTGCGAGGGTCTTGAGCCAGTCCTCGACGGCGATGACGTCACCCCACCGCGGGAACAGCCTTTCGGTGAGGACCCGGTGCAGCTCGGGATCGTCGTCGAGGCAGGCGTCCACCAGGACGGTGAGGCCGAGGTCCAGGTCGAAGGCGCTGCTCAGGGTGGCCAGCACCACACCGCTCGTGGCGATGCCGGTGACGACGAGGCTGTCGATGCCGCGGGCCCTGAGCACCAGGTCGAAGTCGCTGCCGGAGAACGCGCTCCCGCGCCTCTTGGTGACCACGGCGTCGCCCGGCCGGGGCGCGACGTCGGGATGGATTCCGGTGCCGGGCGCGCCCTCGGTGAACAGGCCGTCCCGCACGGCGCTCGTGATCACCCTGTTGTACGGGCCGACTTCCGGATCGCCCGGCGGCAGCGCGATGGTCACGTAGATCACGGGGATGTCCGCCGCTCGGGCACCCTCGATCGCCGTGCCCAGGCGCGACAGGTATCCCGGGCCGGCATCGGTGATGTCCACGATGTCCCGCTGGACGTCCATCACAAGAAGCGCGCTCTTGGGCATGTCGGCTGTCCTCTCGTCACCGGGTGGGCAGGAGCGAGTCTGGCCGACGGGCCGGGCCCCACGATGCCGTTTCCGGAGATCGACGAGAACCGGCCGGGGCCTCAGCCCGCCGCGCCCCCGAGACCGACGCCTCGCGCCGCCCCGGCCAGCGCGTCAAGCACCGGTGCGATCAGCGGATGGGCCTCCGCTCCACGGCGTACCGCCGCGAACACCCGGCGCGTCGGGGCGCTGCCGTGCACCGGGCGGACCACCACGTCCGTCAGGGCCATTCCGCGCAGTGCCGATCTCGGGACGAGGGCCACTCCGGCGTCCGCGCCGGCCAGGGCGACCACCGCGTGGAAGTCGTCCGACGAGTGTTCGAGGCTGGGCTCGAAGCCCGCGTACTCGCAGGCCAGGACCACCACGTCATGGCAGGGGTTGCCCGGGTAGGGGCCGATCCAGCGGTCCTTCGCCAGCTCGGCGACCGCCACCTGTTCCTGGTCCGCCAGCCGGTGCCCGACCGGGAGCACCGCGTCGAACGGCTCCGAGTACAGCGGCACCCGGGTGAGCCGGCGGTCGTCCTCCCCCGGTGCGCCCCGGTACTCGACGGCGACCGCCACATCGACCTGACGGTCCAGCACCATCGGGACGCTGGCGTCACCCTCCGCGTCCTGGACGCGTACCCGGATGCCGGGTGCGGACGCCCCGAGGGCGGCGATGGCGGGGGCGAGGACCAGTCCGATACCGGTGGCGAACGCGGCGACCGTGACCGTCCCGGCGTCGCCGGCGCTGTAGGCGGCGAGCTCGGCCTCCGCCCGTTCCAGCTGGGCCAGCACCGCGTTGGTGTGGGTCAGCAGGATCTCCCCGGCGGCCGTGAGCCTTGCTCCCCGGGCGTTGCGCTCGACCAGCCGGTGTCCGGTCTCCTGCTCCAGCGCGGCCAGCTGCTGGGACACGGCGGACGGCGTCAGATACAGCGCGGCGGCCGCGGCCGTCACCGTACGGTGGTCCGCCACCGCACGCAGGATCCGCAGCCGCCGTGCATCGATCATGTGCCCTATTGTCCCAGGTCGCGGAGGCGTCCGGGACGCCCTCCACGCAGGGGCTACTCGCCCAGGGCCGCCCGCGCGTCGACGAACGCGTCGACCGCGCGGTTCACGTCCGCCGTGGAGTGCGCGGCGGACAGCTGGACGCGGATACGGGCCGCGCCCTGCGGGACGACCGGGTAGGAGAACCCGATCACGTACACACCGCGCTCCAGGAGCAGCTCCGCCATCCGGCCTGCCTTCGCCGCGTCCCCGATCATCACGGGGGCGATGGCGTGGTCGCCGGGCAGGACGTCGAAGCCTTCCTCGGTCATCCGGGTGCGGAAGAGCGCGGTGTTGGCGTTGAGCTGCTCGCGCAGATCACCGGCGGACTCCAGCAGGTCGATGACCTTCAGCGAGGCCGCCGCGATGACCGGGGCGAGCGAGTTGGAGAAGAGGTACGGGCGCGAGCGCTGGCGCAGCAGCGCGACGATCTCGGCGCGGGCGGCCACGTAACCGCCGGAGGCGCCGCCGAGCGCCTTGCCGAGCGTGCCCGTGATGATGTCCACGCGGTCCATCACGTCGTGCAGCTCGGGGGTGCCGCGCCCGCCGGGGCCGACGAAGCCGACGGCGTGCGAGTCGTCGACCATCACCATGGCGTCGTAGCGCTCGGCGAGGTCGCAGATCTCGCGCAGCGGCGCGACGTACCCGTCCATGGAGAAGACGCCGTCGGTGACGACGAGGCGGCGCCTGGCACCGGAGGCCTCCTTGAGCTGCTGCTCCAGGTCGGCCATGTCGCGGTTGGCGTAGCGGAAGCGCTTGGCCTTGCACAGGCGGATGCCGTCGATGATCGAGGCGTGGTTGAGGGCGTCGGAGATGACCGCGTCCTCCGGGCCGAGGACGGTCTCGAAGACACCGCCGTTGGCGTCGAAGCAGGAGGAGTAGAGGATCGTGTCCTCCTGGCCAAGGAACGAGGAGAGCCGCTGCTCCAGCTCCTTGTGGACCTCCTGGGTGCCGCAGATGAAGCGGACCGAGGCCATGCCGTAGCCCCAGCGGTCCAGCGCCTCGTGCGCGGCGGCGATGACGTCGGGGTGGTCGGCGAGGCCCAGGTAGTTGTTGGCGCAGAAGTTGAGCACCTCGCCGGGGCGGCCACCTGAGGTGACGGCGACGGTCGCGGACTGCGGGGTGCCGATCACGCGCTCGGGCTTGTGCAGTCCGGCGGCCTCGATCTCTTCGAGGGTGGTGCGCAGATCGTCGCGTACGGAGTCGAACATGCGGGATTCCTTAAGAGGTGTGAGGGTCAGACGGTCCAGTCGAGGATGACCTTGCCGCCGCGTCCGCTCGCCGCGTCGTCGAAGGCCGCCTCGAAGTCGCGGTAGCCGTACCGGCCGGTGATCACGGGGGCGAGGTCGAGGCCGCCCTCCAGCAGCACGGACATGGCGTACCAGGTCTCGTACATCTCGCGGCCGTAGATGCCCTTGACCGTGATCATCGAGGTGACGATCCGGGACCAGTCGACGGCGAAGTCCTCGGACGGCAGTCCGAGCATCGCGATGCGGCCGCCGTGCGTCATGTTCGCGATCATGTCGCGCATGGCCTCGGGCCGGCCGGACATCTCCAGGCCGATGTCGAAGCCCTCGCGCAGTCCCAGCTCCCGCTGGCCGTCCGCGATGGTCTGCTCCCCGACGTTGAGCGCGAGGCTGACGCCGACCTTGCGGGCCAGCTCGAGACGGGCCTCACTGACGTCGGTGATCATGACGTGACGGGCTCCGGCGTGCTTGGCGACGGCCGCGGCCATGATGCCGATCGGGCCGGCGCCGGTGATCAGTACGTCCTCGCCGACCAGCGGGAACGACAGCGCGGTGTGCACGGCGTTGCCGAACGGGTCGAAGATCGCGGCGATGTCCAGGTCGACGGGGACCCGGTGCACCCACACGTTGGACGCGGGCAGTGCGACGTACTCGGCGAACGCCCCGTCGCGGCCGACGCCGAGTCCCAGCGTGGAGCGGCAGAGGTGGCGGCGCCCGGCCAGACAGTTGCGGCACTTGCCGCAGACCAGGTGTCCCTCGCCGCTGACCAGGTCGCCGACGGCGATGTCCACGACGTCGGAGCCGATCGCGGCGACCTCGCCGACGAACTCGTGGCCGAGGACGAGCGGCGTGGTGACGGCCTGCTGCGCCCAGCCGTCGTAGTTGCGGATGTGCAGGTCGGTACCGCAGATGCCGGTACGGAGCACCTTGATGAGGACGTCCGAGGGACCGGTCTCCGGCTCGGGAACGTCCATCAGCCAGAGTCCCGGCTCGGCCTTCTGCTTCACGAGTGCCTTCACGGCTGCGGCTCCCTGTACCTGGTACGGCGTTGATCCCCCCGGGCCGGGGGCATGCCTGACGAAGCCTGCGGCCCGGGGAAGAATGAGAGGGGACGGCGTGGCAGCGCGTTACGACCGGCTGCCGCGCACCATCCTCCGCCGTCACGGAGAAATCTGCCGTACCGCGCGCCCCAGGTCCATCGAGGTTTTCTTAAGCGCCGCCGCAGATCCGCTTCACGCCCCGGCGCGTGGGCGGCGGCGAACACCCCACCCCGGCGCCGGGCCCTGGTCCACCCGCGCGCACCGTCTACTCCGTCCGGGGGGCGGATCACCGAAGGGCCTGGCTGGGCCCGCAGAGGCAAGACAGGGGAGAAGAACCATGGCAGCTGAGCACGGACCGGCTCTCCGGGACGTCGTGACCACGCTGGCGCAGGTGGTGGCCGGGCACGAGGGGCGGCCCTCGGACGGGGCGTGGTGGCAGGACGGCCACACGCGGTGGGAGCTCTACCGTCGCGCGGCCGGGCTCCCGAACGCGAGGGAACCGCTGCTGGCGGCTGTGGCGGCGGAGTCCGACCTGCCGCTGGCCTCGGCCGTCGTGGTGATGATGCTGGACAAGGTGCCGGCCGGGGAACGGGACAGCTGGGTGACGGCTCTGGACCCCGGGATCCGGGATTTCTCCCGGACGCGGGAGAAGGAGCTCTCGGTGCTCGACGCACTGACCGCCGAGGAGCCGACGGGTTCTCCGAGCGCCCAGGAGATCGCGGCGTGGTCGGACTGGCTGCAGCTGCGGGTGGTCGCGGGTACGCGCGACCGCGCGCTTCTGGAACTGCTCGCCGGCTGCGGCCGGACGAAGCGGATCCGCCGGGAGGCACGGCAGGGCGCCGACCGGCTGCGCCGCCAGGACAGCCCCTGAGGGCCGGCCCGGACCTCAGACTCCGGAGCGGTCCGGCGGGTTCCCCAGGAACTCCCTGATGTGAGCGGCGAGCTTCGCCGGCTGGTCCTCCGGGATCAGGGTGTAGCTGTCCGCGATCTCCACCAGCTCGCCCCTGGGCAGCAGCCCCGCCAGCCGCCGGCCGTGTTCCGGCGGCATGACCTTGTCCTCGGCCGCCCAGGCGACGAGCGCCGGCCGGTCGAAGGTGCGCAACGCCTCCGCCCATCGCAGGAGTTCGGCCTTGGGCGGCACGCCGAGGACGTACTTCCTCAGGTCGCGGCGGATCTCCTTCGAGGTCCACAGCGGCCGGAACCAGCCGTCCATCACCTCGTCCGGCACCGGCCTCCTGGTCATCCGGCCCCATGTCATCGGCAGCCTCCGCGCCGGCTTCAGCCTGAGCAGCGTGAAGGCCACGTTCAGGCCGCCCGGCATTCTGGCGGAGGCGCGCAGGTTGTTGCCGGGCAGGCCGGGCGGGAAGTTGTCGAAGGCCTCGCAGGAGGTGATGACGAGCTTCCCGATCCGCTGGTCCCGGCCGTCCGCGACCAGGGCCAGGGCTCCGCCCCAGTCGTTCATCGCCAGGGTCACATCGGTCAAGTCGAGCGCTTCCAGGAATTCCGCGACCAGCCGTGCGACACCGAGGACCGACAGATCCGCGTCGGGCCGCATCGGACGGCGGTGGGCACCGAGCGGCAGGGTCGGGACGATGCACCGGTGGCCGTCGCGCAGGTCCGCGACGACATGGCGCCAGAGGGAGCCGTCCATGGCCACGCCGTGCAGCAGGACCACGACCGGCCCGTCGCCGCCGGTGTCCTCGTACTCCACGACGCCTGCGGAAAGCTCCAACTCGGCCATCTGGCACACCTCTCACTGGACGGCTGCGCACAGCAGGACACTCGCCTGCCCGGCCACCGTACCCATGATGGAACTCGAACCGGCCGAACGGCGAAGAGCAGATGAACCACCCGAACAAGCCCACGCATGCGAGTCGTTCGGATGAACGAAAGGAGCCCCGATGGCCGTCGGACCCGAGGGCGTCCGCCCCCGTGAAGGGGAGCGCGAAGACAGTGACGCCCACGTGATCGCACGGTCCCGGGATGAGCCCGAGCTGTTCGCCGCACTCTTCGACCGGTACGCCGCCGCCGTGCACCGTTACGCGGCCCGGCGGCTCGGCCCCGAGGCGGCGGAGGATCTGATGGCGGAGACGTTCACGACCGCCTTCCAGCGACGCCATACGTACGACCTCACGCGTGCCGACGCCCGACCGTGGCTGTTCGGCATCGCGACCAACCTCGTGAGCCGTCACCGAAGAGCCGAGGCACGCCGTTTCAAGGCGCTCGCCAGGGTTCCCGGACCGGTGGAGCACGAGGAACCGGTCGCGGACCGTGCGGTCGCCAGAGCCGGCGCTACAGGGGTGCGCCGGGACCTGGCGGCCGCACTGGCCGGGCTGTCCGCCCGGCATCGCGATGTCGTGCTCCTGGTGGCCTGGGCCGACCTCGACTACGAGGAGGCGGCGACCGCCCTCGGAGTGCCCGTCGGCACCGTCAGATCACGGCTGCACCGGGCTCGCAGCAAACTGCGCGAAGCACTGGGCGGATCCGATCCGACAGCTTTCCGAGAGGCAGACGCCCATGCGTGACATCGACGAACTGCGCGAACTGCGCGACTACGACGCGGGGGCTCCCCCGCTCGACGACAGGACCAGGCAACGGGCACGGGCCCGGCTGTTCGCCGCGATGACCGCACCGGACCGGCCGGCTCCGGCCCCGCGCAGCCGCCGCCCCGTCCTGCGGATCGTCCTGACGGGCGCGGTCGCGGCCGCGGTCGCCGCCGGTGTCCTGGTCGCCGTGCAGGAGGGCGACGGCAAGGGGCTGTCGGCGACACCGCCGGATACCAGCTCCCCCGCCTTGCGGAACGTGAGCGTGCGGACCGTGCTCAACGGTGCGGCGGCCTACGAACGGAAGCACGAGCAGGCGGTCAGCCCCCGCGGCGACCAGTTCATCTACACCAAGGAGATCATCAAGGAGACGGAACAGAAGACCGGTGCCACCAAGAGCTACGTCGACGAGAACTGGCGCTCGGTGGACGACTCCCAGCGTTCCTGGGTCATGGAGATCGGGCACGGCTGGTGGGCACCGCCCGTCGGCAAGAACGAGAGTATCTGGCCGCCGCAGGACTGGGGCACGCTGAAGAAGCTCCCGACCGACCCCGAGAAACTGATCCTCTCGCTCCTGCACAAGACCGGGCCCGATGACAGGAACGACTCACTCGCCGAGATCAGCGACCAGGAGTGGTGGGAGATCCACTTCGGTCTCACCGGGCTGCTCAAGCTGGTCCCGGTCATGCCGGAGGGGCTGCGCCCGGCGGCGTACGAGGCGCTCGGCATGGTCCCCGGAGTGAAGGCGGTGCCGAACCAGAAGGATGCCAAGGGCCGGACCGGCGTGGCCATCACGTACGACGATCCGACCGTGCCGGACGGCGGCGCGGGCTTCGGCGGCTACTTCATCTTCGACCCGGAGACGTACCGGTTCCTCGGCTTCCGCGACGAGCGCACCTCGGGCGACGGCGCTAAGAAGAAGACGTACACCCAGCTCTCCTACCTCGACAGCTGGGCCGTCGTCGACAAGGCCAAGCAGCAGCCGTAGCCGCGGCTCGGAAGGGGCGGTCCGGACAGCGCACAGCAGCCTGGCCGTCTCTTCTCAGACGGATTCGTAGGGCCCCAGAAAGCGGGCCCGCCCCTTTTCGGCCCGGTAGAGGTAAATCCCGGCTTCGTACCGCACCTGGTGGGTGTCGTAGAACGACAGCCGCCGGGTGATGCCCCGGTAGTCGGTGCGCAGGATCCGCTGGGCCACGCCGCCGCGCACGGCGTCCGTCGCACTGGTGGAGCGGCCCGCCCGGGCGACGATGCCCACCGCGTCGTACGCCTCCGCGGCCCAGGTGGCGGGCGCCGAGCCGAACTTCGTGCGGTACGCGGCGGTGAAGCCCTTCGCGGAGGGCAGCTCCGCCGGGTCGCAGTACGCCTCCGCGAACACCCAGCCCTCGGCGGCCTTTCCCGCATCCCGGAGGAAGGCGGGTGCGAGGACCGGGCCGATGGACAGGCCCGTCCCGGTGAATCCGGCGGCCGCCAGGGCGGTGGCACAGCGTGCGCCACGGACGGCCGACGACCCGGCGTAGACGACGGCCCCGGCCCCGGCGGCGACCGCGGCGCGGGCGACCGGGGCGAAACCTGCGCCCGCCTCGACCGGGTGCACGCTGACCTCGGTGTCCTTGATCGCGACGTCCCGGATGACGTTGGTGATCGCCCAGCCGCTCCGGGAATCCTCGCGGTCCTCGATGACGAACACCCGCGCGACCCGCTTGACGCGGGACAGGTAGTGGACGAGCCCGCCGGTGAGGGCGCTGTCGAACGGCCGCAGCACGCACAGGGACTTGGAGGTGGACCAATCGGCGGTGGTGGACCGGGCCGCGACGACGACCTGGGCGAGGCCGGCCTTCTCGTACCGGCTCACGATCTCCTCGGCCGCGACGTCCGCGGTGGGGCCGATGACGGCGAGCACCCGGGGGTCGGTGATCAGCCGGTCGGCGACCTGGCGGGCGCGGGCGGCGTCGCCCCCGTCGTCCTCGGTCCGCAGCGCGAGCCGGAAGGCCTTGTCCGTACGGGAGTTGTGGTCCTCGACCGCGAGCCGGGCGCCTCGTTCATGGGCGAGTCCGACGGATCTGCCGGGGCCCGTCAGATCCGCGTGCAGGCCGATCCGATAGGTGGGGAGCGCGGGCGGGGTGGTGCCGCCCGCGCTGTTGCGCCGTCCCGCCACCCAGGCCGCGGTGCCGCCGCCGGTGAGGAGGACGGCCCCGGCGGCGCCCGCGGTGAGGATGCGGCGGCGGGACGGGCGCGGCGGTCCGGGGTTCTGGACGGCCGTGGGCGGTTCGGGGTCGGGGAGGGAGAGCGCGGCAGCGGAGCGTTCGGCGACCGCGGTGGCCAGCCCCGGCACCTCCCATCCGGCGCCGCCCGACGCCAGCCGCTGCGCGACCTCCCCCGCCGCCGGCCGGTCTGCCGGGTCTTTGGCCAGGCAGGCGGTGACGAGGGGCAGCAGTCCGGGCGGGACCGCGTCCAGCTCCGGCTCCTCGTGCACGGTACGGAAGAGCAGACCGGCCGGTGTGCCCCGGCCGAACGGGCGCCGCCCGGTCGCCGCGTACACGAGGACACAGCCGAGCGAGAACACGTCGCAGGCCGGTCCGACCGGTCCCGCCGAGGCCTGCTCGGGCGCCAGGAAGCCGGGCGTGCCGATCACCGCGTCGGTCGCGGTGAGCGCGGTGGCGCCCTCGTGGCGGGCGATGCCGAAGTCGATGAGCCGGGGGCCGTCGAGGGCGAGGAGCACGTTGCCGGGCTTGACGTCACGGTGCAGGAGTCCCGCTTCGTGCACCGCGACGAGCGCCTCGGCGAGGCGGGCGCCGAGGGCCCGGACCGTGGGCAACGGCAGGGGGCCGTGTTCCTCGACGGCCTCACCCAGCGAGGGGCCGGGCACGAACGCGGTGGCCAGCCAGGGTTCATGGGCTTCGGTATCGGCTCCGGTCACCGGGACGACCCACGGCCCGGTGATCCGGGCCGCGGCCTCGGCCTCGCGCCGGAAGCGCGCGCGGAATCCGGGATCGGCGGCGTGCTCGGCGCGGATCACCTTCACCGCGGCGAGTGCCCCGCCCGCCGAACGGGCGAGGTAGACCACGCCCATCCCGCCCGCGCCGAGCCGGGCCAGGGGGCGGTACTCGCCGATGGTGCGCGGGTCGTCCGAGGTCAGCGGACGCATGACCGGTCAGGTCTCGCTCTTCGGCGCGGCGCCGAGGTAGACGTATCGCCCGTTCCGCACGCCGTAGAGGTAGGCGTCGTCGCCCTTGAGCCGGTGGTCCTCGTCGAAGGTGTACGTCCTGCCGGTTCCCTTGTACGAGGACGCGGCGATCCTCTTCACGAGCGCGGTACGCGTCGGGCGCTTCGGTGTCCCGGCCGGCGCCTTGGCGAGAGCGGTGACGGCCTCGATCACGAGTCCGGCCGCGTCGTATGCCTCGGCGGCCCAGTGCGCGGGCGCGGCGTCGTACGCGGCGCGGTGGGCCGCGGCGAATTCCTTGGCCGCGGGTGTCGCCGGGTCGGCGTAGGGCGCGGTGAACTCCCAGCCTTCGGCGGCCTGTCCGGCGTCCTCGATGAAGCGTGCGCCCATGGCCGTGTGCATGGCCATCCGGGGCCCCTTGAAGCCGGTGGCCGCGAGCGCGCGTGCGGTGCGGGCGGCCCCGGCCGCGTCACCGGCGTAGAAGAAGGCGTCGCTGGCGTGGTCGAGCATGTCCGTGACCACGGGTGCCAGGTCCTTCGTGTCGGCCGGGACCACCCGCGGATAGGTGGTTCCGGTGGTGATCTGGCCGGTCACCAGATTGGTCAGGTAGCCGGTCTGGTAGGCGGGCATCCCGCCGACGCGGTCGAGCAGCACCCCGAGCCGTTCGACATCGGGCCGCAGCACCAGCCGTCTGATGATCGGCTGAGCCAGTACGGCGTCCGCGGGTGCCGCCTGGAAGAAGGACTTCCTGGACCGGGCCGCGTAGGTGAGCAGGAGCGAGGACACGGTGATGACCGGCAGCATCGCCTCGTCGTACGCGCCGAGTACCGCCTCCGTGGTGGCGTCACCGGTCGGGCCGACGACGGCGAGCACGTCGCGGTCGCGGGCGAATTGGTCGGCGGCCTTCTTCGCGCGGGTGGTGTCGCCCCCGTCGTCGATGGCCTTGACGGTCAGTGTGAAGGGTCTTTCCTTACGGCTGTTGAACTGTTTGACGGCCAGCCGGACCCCGCGCTCCTGAGCCTGTCCTGCGGCCTTCTGCGGACCCGACAGGTCCGCCTGTACGCCGATGGTCCAGGCCCGTTCGCCGGATGTGGCGTCGGAGCCGTCCGTGTCGTCGGCCAGCCGTTCCCGGACGGCGAAACCGGCGCCCGCGGCCACCACTACTCCGGCGCCTGCGAGCAGCAGAACCTTGCGCCGGCCGGGAGCGGTGGCGGGCGGCGCCGCCCCTTCCCCGGCGGCCGTGGGCTCGATGTCGGGCAGATCGAGCATGGCGGCGGACCGGTCGGCGATCAGCGACACGACGGTTCCGGGCAGCCAGTCGATGGAGCCGCTCGGGGCGTCCTCGGCGATCTGTGCGTCGAGGACGGCGGCGGTGGGCCGGGCGTCGGGCTCCTTGGCCAGCAAGGAGGTGAGCAGCGCCCGGAGTTCCTCGTCGTCGACCCCGTCGAGATCGGGTTCGTCGTGGACGGTCCGGTAGAGCAGTGCCTCGACGGCTCCGCTGCCGAACGGCGGCCGCCCGGTCGCGGCGTACGCCAGGAGGCAGCCGAGCGAGAAGACGTCGCTCGCGGGCCCGGCCGCCGTGCCGCCCCCGGAGGCCTGTTCCGGCGAGAGGAAGCCGGGGGTCCCCACGACGAGGTCGGTGGCGGTGAGCGCCGTGGCGTCCGCGGCCCGTGCGATGCCGAAGTCGATCAGGCGCGGCCCTTCGACCGTGAGCAGGACGTTGGCCGGCTTGACGTCCCGGTGCACAAGTCCGGCCGTGTGCACGGCCGTCAGCGCGCGGGCGAGCAGCCGGCCGAGCACCCGGACGCTGCGCGCCGGCAGCGGTCCGCACCGGGCGACGGCCTCGGAGAGTGCGGGCCCGGGGACGAACGCCGTGGCCAGCCAGGGGCGTTCGCCCTCCGTCCCGGCGCCGGTGACCGGGACCGCCCACGGGCTGTCCACCCGGCGGGCGGCCTCGACCTCGCGGCGGAAGCGGGCCCGGAAGTCGCCGTCCTCGGCGTACTCCGGCAGGATCACCTTGATCGCGGCCAGTGCTCCGGCGTCCGTGCGGCCGAGGTAGACGACGCCCATGCCGCCCGCGCCGAGCCGCCCGAGCAGCCGGTGTCCGCCGATCCGTGCGGGGTCCGTGGGACGCAGTTGTTCCATCACGCTCTCCGCTCTCTCAGCTCTGCTTCTCGACGGCGGCCTCGAGCCGAAGCAGCATGGTGGAATGGGCCTGGCTGGTCAGGGTGTCGATGTCCTGCTCGCTCCAGCCCTTGGCCCCCTTGCCGGTCACGGCCACGGTGAACTGGAGGCTCTGCGCCTGGTACCAGGAGTACGGGTACGGGCCGCCGCCGAGCTCGGCGTTCTGGTACTTCCCGGTCTCGAACAGCACGTCCTCGGCGCTGCTCTGGGTGGCCTCCCCCTCGGCCAGCGAGGACGCGATCATCGATCCGATCATCTCGCCCTGCCGCAGTTGCTGTGTGGGGCAGCGCATCGTCTCCTCCACCGATTCGGCCATCTCCCACCGGGCGTCGTCGCGGGTGCGGTGCACGGTGACGACGGCGGAGAGCCGCATCGGCCCCTTGGCGCCCGCCGCGGGCACCTCGTAGGAGCGGCTGAGGGTGGCGAGCACACTGGCCGCCGGCTTCTTCTGCTGCCAGACGCAGTCGGCGCCGAGGACGGGCCAGGTGGCCGGATCGCTCTCGTACGGGCTGCGCTTGACCACGCCCGGCCCGAAGGTGGCGGGGTCCGCGATGACCCGTCCGATGAGGTCGAGCGCTTCCTTGCGGGACGCGGGCAGCCTGGCCGGGTCCGCGTCGATGCCACCGGTGTCCCCGGGCCCCGGCCCGGCCTCCGCACTGGCGCTGCCGGCCGCGGAGGCGCTCTTCCCCGCTCCGCCCGGACTTCCACCGCTGCCGGAGCATGCCACCAGCATCAGTGGAGCCAGCGCCAGCGCTCCGTATCTGCGCATCGCCCTTGCACACACCACGATCGGCCACCCCGTCTCCCCGAAGACCGCCACGATCCTATGATCGCGGGCCGTGCGGGGGCGGAGGATTCCAAAACTATTGCGTCATCACGATGTTGGGCCGGCTGCCACTCATCCGATGATTGACATGAACAGGTCTTGACCACTGGCACCACGCTCCTTAATGTGAGCGGGCATCAGACGTCTGCTGTCCGTTTTCAGAAAGTGGAGTTGTTCCATGACCGGAAGACGAACCCTGCTTCTCTCAGCCCTGTCGCTACCACTCGCAACCCTTCTGACCGCGGCCCCCACCACAGCAGCCCAGGCTGCCGCACCGGCCGCCGCTCAGTCCTTCTACGTCGACTGCGGCGCCGCCTCAGCGGGCGACGGAACCCAGGCCACCCCCTGGAACGCACTGGCTCCGGTGAACTCCCACACCTTCCAGCCGGGCGACTCGATCCTCCTCAAGCGCGGCTCCACCTGTACCGGCCAGACGCTCTCCCCCAAGGGGTCGGGCGCCGCAGGAGCGCCGGTCGTGGTCGACGCGTACGGCACGGGCGCCAAGCCCGCGCTCGTCGGCGCCGGACAGGTCACCGATGTCGTACGGCTGGCCGACCAGCAGTACTGGGAGGTCCGCAACCTGGACATCTCCAACAAGGGTGCCGCCGCGGCGACACGACGCGGCGTCCACATCACCAGGACCGACTCGGGTACCGGCACCTACTACCGGCTCACCGGTCTCGACGTCCACGACGTCAACGGGGACCAGGCCAGGAAGGACGACGACGCCAGCGCCGGGATCTTCTTCGAGGTCCTGGGGAACACGACGCCCACGAAGTTCGACGACGTCGCGATCACGGGCAGCACGGTGCGCGCCGTCGACCGCTACGGGATCCACTTCTGGACCCGGTGGATGCAGCGCCCCGAGCTCGCCAACGCCAACTGCGGTACGGCCTGCGGGGCGTGGACGCCGCAGACGAAGGTCGTCATCCGCGGGAACACCGTCACCGACATCGGCGGCGACGCGATCGACACGCATCACACCGAGGGTGCACTCGTCGAGTACAACAGGGTCGACGGGTTCCGTGAGCGCGAGCCCGCGCACTGCGCGGCCGGCATCTGGGGGTGGAACACCCAGGACGCGCTGTACCAGTTCAACGAGGTGAGCGGCGGCAAGAGCACCTGCGACGGGCAGGGACTCGACCTCGACGAGGGCAACATCCACACCATCTACCAGTACAACTACAGCCACGACAACGAGGGGGGCTTCATCCTCCTGTGCAACGGAGGCGGATCGACGACCACCGACAACATCGTCCGGTACAACATCAGCCAGAACGACGGCGGCCAGCTCTTCGACATGGTCTGCGCCAAGACGACCAACACGCAGATCTACAACAACACCTTCTACCTCTCGAAGCCGGTCGAGGTCATCAGCAACTCGAACGGTTCGACAGCGGAGAACGCCACGTTCACCAACAACATCTTCCATGTGGCGACGGACGGGGCGAGCTACGTCAACGCCGCCGGCCTCGGGTACGACTCGAACGTCTTCTACGGCACCCACCCGGCCGGTGAGCCTGCCGACGCCAACAAGGTGACGACGGACCCGAAGCTGACGGCCCCCGGCACGGCCACCTCACGCACGGATGCCGACGGCTACCGGCTGCAGGCGGGCTCCTCCGCCCTCGCCAACGGCGCGGTCGTGCCGAACGCGGGCGCAGGTGACTACTTCGGCGGCCCGGTCACGGCCGGCTGCGTGCCCGACCGGGGCGCCCACCAGTCGTCCACGACGTGCGTCGAGCCGACGGCACCGACGGCCGGGATCAACCGGATCTCCGCCGGTAACCAGGCGATCGACGTACCGGCGCAATCCACGGCCCAGGGCGCCCAGCTGGTCGGCTGGACCTGGAACGGCGGCGACAACCAGAAGTGGGACGTCACGGCCAACACAGACGGGACGTACACCCTGAAGAGCGTGAAGAGCGGCCTGTGCGCCGAGGTGTACCAGAACTCCAAGGCGGCAGGGGCCGCCATCGACCAGTGGGCGTGCAGCGGCGACGCGAACCAGCGCTGGACCGCCACTGCCACCACCGGGGGCTACAAGCTGACGAGCAAGTCCAGCGGACTGCTGCTCACCGCGGGCTCCACCACGGACGGGGCGCTGCTCACCCAGCAGGCGGCCGCACCCACCGCCGTCCAGACCTGGGCCTTCACCAAGCTGTCCTGACCCGACCACTGCAGACCGAACGGGGCCGGGTGCCGAAAAGGCACCCGGCCCCGTTCGCGTGGGCCGTCACCCCGCTCAGTCGCGAGGCCAGGGACGCCCGTCGAGCCGTTCGATGTCGCGGTTGAGCCGGGCGAGGTTGTCCGCGAGCTGAGCCGCCTCTTGCGGAGTCCACTCGGCCAGTACGCGTTGCAGACCCTCCCGGTTCTCGGTCCGGTCCTTGTCCAGCCGGTGCTCGCCCTCGGTCGTGATGGCGAACTTCCGGGCGATCCCGCCGTCCGGGTCCGGGATGCGCTCGACGACTCCGACACGGAGCATCGCGGCGGTCTGCCGGTTCAGCGTGGAGGTGTCGAGGCCGAAGGCCTCGTGCAGCTGACCGATGGACATCGGGCCCTGGGACCGGATGCGGCTGAGGAGGATGTAGGCGCTCCGGTCGAGCCGCCCGCCACCTCGCGAGGTCAGCAGACTCATATGCCGGCCGAGCAGCATCGTCTCGAACTCGATCCGGTCCACAGGCATGTCCACGCGAGGCTTCCTTCGACTGCCGGGCTCGCCTCCTCCGCAGGGCGGGCGAGCTCTTTCTGTACATATATACCATGAATATGCACAGTGCATTCTCTGTGCATCCTGCATATTTAGTGTACCGTGCATATTGACCGCATGGTGCACCCTGCCATGGCCCGGCAGAGTGACAGGAGTACCCGTGACCACAATCCAGCCCACAGCCCGCACCGGCGGCGTTGTCGGCATCCTCGCCCTCGCGGGCATCGTCGCCGCGATCACACAGACCCTGGTGGTGCCGCTGATCGCGGAACTCCCGAAGCTGCTCGACACCTCCGCGTCGAACGCGTCCTGGGTCATCACCGCGACACTGCTCGCTGCTGCCGTGGCCACCCCCGTCGCCGGGCGCCTCGGCGACATGTTCGGCAAGCGCCGCATGCTGGTCGCCTCCCTGCTCCCACTGATCGCCGGCTCGGTGGTCTGCGCCCTGTCCTCCTCCGTCGTCCCGATGATCGCCGGGCGCGGTCTGCAGGGCCTCGGCATGGGCGTGGTACCCCTGGGCATCAGCCTGATGCGCGACGTGGTGCCGGCCGAGAAGCTCGGCTCGTCCATCGCGATCATGAGCGCGTCCATGGGTGTGGGCGGCGCCCTCGGCCTCCCCTTCGCCGCCGCCATCGCGGAGAACTCCAACTGGCGGGTGCTGTTCTGGGTCGTCGCCGTCATGTCCGTGGCCATCGGCATCCTGATCCGGTTCTTCGTCCCCGCGGACAAGGAGTCCGGCTCCTCCAAGGGCTTCGACGTGCTCGGGGCCATCGGTCTCGGCATCGCACTGATCTGTCTGCTGCTCGGCGTCTCCAAGGGCGCCGACTGGGGCTGGGGCAGCGGCACCACGCTCGGCCTGCTCGCCGCCGCGGTCGTCGTCCTGCTGGCCTGGGGCCGGTGGGAGCTGCGCATCAGTGACCCGCTGGTCGACCTGCGGGTCACCGCCCGCCCCCAGATCCTCATGACGAACCTCGCCTCGATCCTGGTCGGGTTCGCGATGTACGCCCAGTCCCTGGTCGTGCCCCAGCTCCTCCAACTGCCCGAGTCAACCGGATACGGCCTGGGCCAGTCGATGCTCGCCATGGGCCTGTGGATGGCCCCCGGGGGCCTGATGATGATGATCATGTCGCCGTTCAGCGCCAAGCTCTCCGCCGCCAAGGGCCCCAAGGTCACCCTCGCCATCGGCGCGCTGATCATCGCCCTGGGCTATGGCCTCGCCGTGCCGATGATCGGCTCCGGTTCCGCCTGGAGCCTGCTCGCGGTGACCCTCGTCTGCAGCACCGGCGTCGGCTTCGCCTACGGCGCCATGCCCGCCCTCATCATGGGGGCCGTACCGCAGTCCGAGACCGCCTCCGCCAACAGCTTCAACACCCTGATGCGCTCGATCGGCAGCTCGCTCTCCGCCGCCGTCATCGGTGTGGTGATGGCGCAGATGACCACGGACCTCGGCGGCTTCGCACTGCCTTCGGAGGGCGGCTTCCGCGCTGCCATGCTGATCGGCTGCGGCGTCGGCCTCGCCGCCGCGGTCCTCGCCGTGTTCATTCCCGTACGGAAATCGGCGAAGCCGGACCCGCTCGCCGCGGAGCCCGAGGCCATCGGCACCAAGGTCTGACATGGCCGAAAAGGTTTGAGCGGCGCCCCACCACCCGAAAAGGTTGTCCTGTCCCTCCCAGGAACAGGACAACCTGCTTTTGCCTCGAAGTGCTCGCCGCCCCCGCCGTAGACTCGCCGGATGGCGAAGTATTTCGATGTACATCCCGAAAACCCCCAGCGGCGCACCATCACCACCGTGGCCGAAAGCATCCGCTCCGGATCGCTCGTCGCGTATCCGACGGACTCCTGCTACGCCCTCGGGTGTCAGCTCGGCAGCCGCGACGGCATCTCCCGCATCCGCGCGATCCGCAGCCTCGACGACCGTCACCACTTCACGCTCATGTGCCAGAACTTCGCCCAGCTGGGCCAGTTCGCACAGATCGACAACGACGTGTTCCGTGCGATCAAGGCCGCGACGCCCGGCCAGTACACCTTCATCCTTCCGGCGACGAAGGAGGTGCCGCGGCAGATGCTGCACCAGAAGAAGAAGACCGTCGGCGTCCGCATCCCGGACCACGTCGTCACGCAGGCCCTGCTGGCCGAAATCGGCGAGCCGCTGCTCTCCAGCACCCTGCTCCTGCCCGACGAGGAGGAGCCGATGACCCAGGGCTGGGAGATCAAGGAACGGCTCGACCACGAAGTGGACGCCGTCCTCGACTCAGGTGACTGCGGTACGGAGCTCACCACCGTCATCGACTTCTCCAGCGGCGAGCCGGAGATCGTACGACGCGGAGCCGGCGACCCCTCCCGCTTCGAGTAGAAACCCGGCGCACGGGCCGGGTCCGCGATCCCGGCCCGCCGTCCTCGACGCCTGACATCGGCCGCGGGCCGCTCAGTACAGCAGGTCCAGCTCCGCGCGGACCGTCTTCCCCGGCCGCCCCGGCGGTACGCGCTCCAGCACCGCCCACCGGTCCGCCAACGCCTCGACCAGCACCAGCCCGTGCCCGCTGTCCGACCCGGGCGGCGGCGTCACGACCTCCCCGGGGCCCGGCGGCCGGCATTCGCCCCGGGTGTCGGTGACCTCGATACGCAGCGTGCCGATCATCTCCGGGCCGCCGGAGGCCAGGGCGAGCAGCAGCTCGAAGTCCCTTCCCGGCACGCGTCCGTGGGTCGCCGCGTTGGCCGCCAGCTCGGCCACCAGCAGCGCGGCGGTCTCGGACACGTCCGTGCGGTACGGGACGCCCCAGGCGTGCAGTTGGTGAACGGCCAGCCTGCGGGCGAGGCGCGCACCCCGGGGCGTCGAGCTGAACCGCTGCACGAACAGCTTCTCGGTGCGCGGCCGGTGCGGGGTGACGGGTGCTTCCATGCGCCCCAGCGTCGCCCCGCCGGACAGCCCGCACCAGCTCCACCACTCGTACGCTGGGTCAGCGTACGAGTACGGAGAGTGGACGGTATGCGTAACGATGCGTGACCATGGGCGAGTTGCGGACTGGGGACTGCGTACGAAAGGTGGCCGCACATGACCGACGAACCCGACTGCTCGGACAGCCTCAAGGCGTTCGGGGAGGTGGTCAAGGTCCTGCGCAGACGGGCCGGACTCACCCAGGAGGAGTTCGCCCCGCTGGTGCGGTACTCGGTGACGATGGTGGCGTCGATCGAGCAGGGGCGACGGTTTCCACCGCCCCCGTTCGTGGACCGCGCCGAGGACGTCCTGGACGGGAGAGGGGTGGTGCGCGCGGCGGCCAAGCATCTGTCGCGGCGGCCGGGACTGGCGAGCTGGTTCCGGCAGTGGGCGCAGCTGGAGCGGGAGGCGATCACCCTGTACACGTACGAATGCCGGTTGATCCCGGGGCTGTTGCAGACGGAGGCGTACGCGAGGACGCTGTTCGCCGAGCAGTTGCCGCCCCTGGGCGATGAGCAGATCGAGGCACAGTTGGCAGCCCGGCTCGAACGGCAGGAGTTGTTGAGGCACCGGCCCAACACCGCGTACAGCTTCATCCTGGAGGAACACCTGCTGCTGCGCAGGACCGGAGGGCGGGCCGTCACCGCCGAACTGATCGAGCATCTGCTGGAGCTCGCCTCGCTCCGGAACATCGAGCTTCAAATCATGCCGGTGATGCGGGAGCGGCATGCGGGGCTCGGCGGGCCGATGCAGCTACTGGAGACCCCGGAGAACCGGTGGTTCGGCTACTGCGAAGGGCAGGAGAGCGGCCAGTTCATCACTGATCCCAAAGTCGTCAGCACGCTCCAAATGCGGTATGCCAGGATGCGATCGCAGGCTCTCTCACTGGAGGACTCCGTGAGCCTGCTGCGGCAGATGCGAGGAGCGTTATGAGCACGACGGAACTGACCTGGTTCAAGAGCAGCTACAGCGGCGGATCCGGTGACGACTGCGTCGAAGTCGCCCTGTCCTGGCACAAGTCCACCTACAGCAGCGGCTCCGGCGACTCCTGCGTAGAGGTCGCCGCCTGCCCCACCGCCGTCCACATCCGCGACTCCAAGGTCGAAGAGGGGCCCCAACTCGCCCTCTCCCCCACCACCTGGACGCACTTCGTCGCATACGCCGTCCAGGGCTGAGCGCACGCCTGCGCGCCTGGCCCCATCCGGTCTCTCCGCAGCGCCGCCGCCGGCGGGTATCGCCGGCGGCGGCTCAAGGGGTGGCTCTGTGCGTGTGGGTCAGTGGAAGCTCAGGGAGGCGGTGCCGGGTTCGGCAGAGATCGAGTCCGGACAGAGGAAGCTGCCGGAGCTCTTTGACGCGGTGAACGCCTGGTTCACGTAGGCGCGGGTGGAGCCGTCGCGGGTCCATCCCACGTTCGTCGCCTTGTAGCTGCAGGAGACGATGCTCTGGTTCACCGTGATGTCGATGAGGTCGGACGTCGCCGTGCCCGCAGCGTCGTCGAAGGTGGCCGTCGGGTCGTTGTTGAGGGTGGCGCTCGCGCCGCCGCTACAGCTCAGGCTGTCGTTGACGGTGGAATGGTCGATGGTCAGGCCGGCGGGCGGGTCCGCGCTGGTGGTCGCGTCGGCCCAGGTGCAGGTGCTGCCTGCGGCCGTGATGGAGCCGTCGACCCGCTGCGAGGCCGTGGGGCCCAGCGCGCTTGCCGCGGTGGACGCGCCGGCGGTGACCGCGACGGCCAGGGCGGTGACGCACAAGATTCTTGGTGTGAGCCTCATGTCACTCCTTCTTGCCACGCACTTGTGGGGGGGTGGGTACAGCCCCGTCCGCGTCCGTGGCGCTGGGGATGACGCGGCTCCGGGCATGTCACGGACGGTCCCACAGAAGGCGGAACATTGTCAGGTGCGCGTCAAAGACTGGCCGGATGGCGCCCCCTTTTTGACGAGGCGTCGGCAAGGACGCGACAGCCTCCGCCGGCCCCCGTAAGGAAGGCCTCATTTCGTACGCCCCCTGTGCGCCCGGGGTTCGCGCCGGAGCCGCCCGATCCGCCGGCACCGGGATCACTTTCCGTACGCAAGGACGGAGTTGCCCGCTCCGCTCGGGGCAACGGTGCCCCCGTCCTTGATAGCGTCGCCCCCGCGACTGCGGAACACTCCCCGCCGGGGTCGTCGCTCTGCCGGGCCGGCACTGCCACCACGGGACGGCGGGTGCGTGGCACGGGGACGGTCATGGCAGGGACGAAGAGAGCCGACGCATGAGCCTCGCGCAGTTGCATTACACCTCCGCAACGGACGCGGGCGGGTCCACGGCCGGTGAGGAAGAGCCTGCACGGGGCAGTTTCAGCACAGTCGACGCGGCGATACCCGCGTCCGTACTCGTGGAGGCCGGGCCGCTGCTGGCGTACGAGCCGCCGGCCGGCACCCCGCGGCAGGTCTCCGACAGCGCACTGCGCGCGCTGCCCGAGGTGTTCAGTTTCAGCGTGCTGTCCGACGGCAGTCATCTGCTGGCCCGGACCGTGCCGGTCCGCCCCGCGCAACCGTCCGCCATCGGCTTCCACGCGCACGCGGTCCATCTCCCCGCCGGCGCCCGGCTGCCGGGCGGGATGCTCCCGATCACCGCCTGCCGGACGGCCCGCTGGGCGGCCACGACACCGGAGCGGACGCAGGCCGACCCCGTCACCGCGCTGTCCGCCGTCGCGAGCCACGCCGGTGAGCGCGAGGGGCTCAACGACTTCGCCGTCTCCCGTGGCCCGTGGCTCGCGGGCGTCCTGGCCGATCTGCGGCTGCTGAGCGAGACGGACGGGCCGGCCAAGGTGGTACTCGTCGAGCGGCAGAGCGCGGACGTGGCCCGGTGGATCGCGCTGGCCGCGGCCGTCCTGCCCCCTTCGAGCGCCGAGCGGCTGACCTTCACCACCTACACCCGCCACCCGCGAAACGCCCCGCAGTCGATCGTCGGGGTGCTGCCGCAGGACGCGCACGAACTGTCCGGCGCCGGACTCCGGGTGCACACCTGCACCGGTCCGCGCCCGGAGGAAGCGGTGGACGACGCCTGGGCCCAGGCCGCGGCCCGGATCTGGCGCAGCCGGTCCCCCGAGCTCTTCCGGGAGGCGGCCGAGCTGCCCGGGGAGCCGTTCGCCGCCGGGCCGCCGGCCGTGACGGCCCTGTGCGCGGGGATCGCGCTGGGTCCCGGGGAGCGGGCCGCCGCCGCGGGCTGGGCGGCCGAGCGGCCCTACGCGCTGGACGCCAAGCGGACCCGGCAGCTGGTCGACGCCCTGACCGCGCCGGGGGTCGACGACCGCACCGGGCCCGAATTCGATGCCGCGGGACGGCTGTTCGCCGCGCTCGACGGCCGCTCCCCCGCGACGACCACGGCCCCGCTGGCCGCGATGCTGGTGACGGAGGCGGTGCGCGGCGGGAACGGCTCCGTGGAGCTGCCAGGACGCACGGCCTTCAGCGGTCCGGAGGGCGCGGCCGTGGCCGCCCGGCTCGGCCCGGAGATCCTGACCGAGCTGAACGGCGCGGGCACCGGGCTCGACGTGGCCCGGACGGTGCAGCTGCTCCGCGTGGCCCGGCTGCTCGGCGTGGACTGCTCGGAGCTGCTGCCCGGCGTCGTACGGCGGCTGGCACCCGCCCTGCTCGCGGACCCGGCGGACGCACCCGGCTGGGCGCCCGCGCTGCTGGAGCTGATGGACGAGCAGTTCGACGTCCGTACGGCGCTGCTCGGTGCGCTGGACCGGATCGCGCCGCAGGACCCCGCCGGGGCGGAGCGGCTGCTGGGCCGGGTGCCGCTGCCGTTCACCGGCACCCAGCTGCTGCCCCACCTGCGGATGTGCGCGGAGGCGCCCGGGACGAAGGCGGCCTGTGGCACCGACCGGGTGGGCTCGGTGCACCGGGTGCTCAGAGCGGCCGGGATGTCGCCGTTCGCGGAGCCGCTGGTGCTGCGGACGGCCGTGGGCCTGGTGTGGGAGGAGGGTGCTCCGACGGTGGCCGAGGCCAGGCTGCTGCTGGAGACCGCGACGTCCGACGCGCACCGGACGGCCGGCACCTGGTCGCACCTCGTGGCCGCGGCGCTGAAGGCGCCCGCGGATGACGAGGGGGCGCCCGAGCTCGCCCATGACCTGTTGCAGGGCTTTCCGCAGGAGATCGGGGGCCGGACTCGGGGGGCGCTGCTGCTCCTCGACTTCGCCCGCGAGCTCCGGTCGGGGGCGGCGGCGCCGGACTGGGCGGAGCGGGTCCGCGCGCTGCGGCCGGACGCCGAGCCGGTGGAGCCGGAGGTGCTCGGCCATGCGTTCGGCGCCCTGGCCACGCGCCTGCTCGCCCCGGACGGCCCCGAGGCGGAGCTGTACGCGCTCGTGCACAGCGGCGACACGGATCTCATCGCCGCGTACGACCGGGCCGCGCGCGGCGCCGACGTCCGGGCCCGGCTGGAGGCCGAGCCCCGCTACGCGGCCGGCTGCTTCACCGTGTGGACGGCCCATCCGCACGCGGGGACCGACTGGAGCAGGACCGCCGCCGCCCTGCTGGAGGAGGTCCTGCGCCCCGTGGTGCGCGCGCTGTCCGCGGACGGGGTGGCGGCCGTGGAAGAAGCCGTCGGCCGTTCGGGCAGCAGCGGCCGGGCCGAGGCCTTCCGCGACTGGAACCGCCGCGGCCAGGGCACCCTGGGCCGGCTGGGCCGGCGGATCGCGGGCCGGGTGCGCCGGAGCTGACGTGCGCAGGCCGCACGGTGCGGCCATGTGTCATGGGGGCACCGCCCCGCCCGGTACCGTAGGGGTATCGATCTCGTGGGCCTCCTGGCGGGCTGCGTGAAACCCCAGGAGGAACGCAAATGACGACGAACCGCGGCCGCAAGGACGTGATCCGGGACCGGATGGCCGCCACCGGTGAGTCGTACAACGTGGCCGCCCGCAATCTCAAGGCGATGAAGGACATGGGCGCCACCCGCGAGGCCGTCCTCACCCAGCGCTGGCGCCCGGCCGATTCCCTCGACCTGCCGTGTCCGTGCGGTGGTACGTGCGAGCCCGGCGAGACCTGCGAGCGGTGTCACGCCCGGCACCGGCACGTGGCGCGGTATCCGGGCAGCGCCACGGACGTGGACACCTGGGTCGACCGCTACGAGTGCACCGGCTGCTCCGCCTCGTACACACTGATCGTCCAGCTGCCGGACCGGCCCTGGGGTGTGGCGGAGACGGTGATCCAGGGCGGTTCGGCCGAGGAGGTCGTGCGGGCCCGGGTCTTCCCCGGTGTGGTGCACCCGCTGCTGAAGCCGGAGACGCCGGAGGAGGACTGACGCGTCGCGTCACAGCACCACCCCGCGCCGGTGTCAGGGCGGGGGCGGGCGCCGCCCGGACCTCGCGGTGA